>DATBXG010000103.1:0-2308 GCA_036514415.1 Paraburkholderia sp. | reverse complement strand
AAGAAGGCTGGCGCTGGCCAGCCGGTTTGCCGCTCGACTTCCGGCCCGCCCGCGCACAGCGGTTCGCTGCGACGGTTCATCCTTCCTGCGGGTGCCCGTGCGCGCGGCGTGGCCCATTCGTTCCAGGCGTTGATAATATCGGCAAAACCCGTCAGGCCGAAGTCCCTACGTGCCTGATGGACGCTTCCAGCCCCTTTTTTCGAGCATCATGACCATGAGCAAACTGCGCAGCGACTATACGATCGACCGGCTTCACGAACGCCAGAAAGGCTCGCTGCCCGGCCTGCTGGGCGTGCGCGTCATCGCGCTCGACGAAGGCACGCTGACGGCCGAGCTGAACGTGCGCAGCGAACTCCTCGCGCCGAACGGCTTCCTGCATGCGGCCACCGTCGTCGCGCTCGCCGACACGGCATGCGGCTACGCCTGCCTCGCACACCTGCCCGACAATGCCACCAACTTCACGACGATCGAACTGAAGAGCAACTTCCTCGGCACGTCGCGGGACGGAACGATCCGCGCGGTCGCCAAAGCCGCCCATCTGGGGCGCAGCACGCAGGTGTGGGATGCGACCGTCACCGATGCCAACGGCAAGACGATGGCGCTGTTCCGTTGCACGCAGATCGTGCTGTACTGAGGTGACCCCATGAGCCGGCAGCGGCGGAGATCGCGCGAATGTGACGATTTACGACAAATCCGGCGAGCACGCGGGAACATCGGGCGATTATGATCGCGGGCTTCGCTGCCGTTCCCGCAGCGCTCCTGCTGCCCCGGACCATGCCTGCTGAACCACCGAACTTCCCGGCCGCCTTCGAAGCCCATCTCGGCGGCCGTCTCGACGAGGCCGAACGCGGCTATCGCGCGACGCTCGAACACGACCCGCATCACCCCGACGCGCTGCATCTGCTCGGCGTGGTGCTGCTGGCGCGAGACGTGTGGATCGAAGCCGAAGCGTTGCTGCGCCGCGCAATCGCCTTGCGCGACAATGCGCATTTCCTCGCCAATCTCGCCGAACTGCTGCTGCGCCGCAGGCGAATGGAAGAGGCCGAAGCAAGCTGCCGTCGCGCCATCGAAATCGACCCGCGCTGCGGGCTCGCACATTTCTGCCTGGCCGAAACGCTGGCGGACAGGTCGCAGGCGCGCGAAGCCGAAGCGGCGTATCGCGAGGCGATCGAACTCGAGCCCCGGCTCCTCGCCGCCCGCAACAATCTCGGCAACCTGCTGATGGGCCAAAACCGGTTCGACGAAGGCGCCGCCATGTTCCGCGAGGTGCTCGAGATCGACGGAACCTATATTCACGCGCGGTACAACCTCGGCATGGCGTTGCTTCGCAGCGTGCGGCCCGCCGAGGCCGAGACGGCGTTCCGCCGGGCGCTCGCCGTGCAGCCCGATCACCGCGACGCACTGCACAATCTGGGCACGGCGCTCAAGCTCACCGGCCGCTATGACGAAGCGGAAGCCGTTTACCGGCAGACCCTCGCGCTCGCACCGGATTTCGCCGACGCCCGCTGGAATCTCGCCGTGCTGCTGCTCACCCAGGGCCGTCTCGTAGAAGGCTGGCCACACGCCGAAGCGCGCCATGCGCCGCAGCGTTCTCCGCGGAACGTTCCGCCGCCTGCCGGCACGCCGCAGTGGCAAGGTGAACCGCTGGAAGGAAAATCGCTCGTGTTGTGGCACGAGCAAGGCTATGGCGACTGCGTGCAGTTCGCGCGCTATGCGTCGCTTCTGAAGGCGCGCGGCGTGCGGCATCTGACGCTCATGTGCCCGGCGCCGCTCAGGCCGCTGATGGAAACGCTCGACAGCGTCGATGCCGTCGCGACGCACAGCGGCCAGATCGGGCAGCACGACTTCTGGGCGTATCCATTGAGCCTGCCGCTGCGGTTCGGCACGACGCTCGACACCATTCCCGCCGCGCTGCCCTATCTGCGGGCGTTGCCGGAACGCATCGAGCGCTGGCGCGCCCATCTGGGGGCGGGGCGCGGGCTCAAAATCGGTCTCGTCTGGAAAGGCTTCGCCGGAAATCAGCACGACGCGACGCGCTCGCTCCCCGGTCTCGCGCCGCTTGCGCCATTGTGGACCGTGCCCGGCGTGACCTGCTTCAGTCTGCAGAAAGGTCAGGGGGAGGACGAAGCGGCCGCGCCGCCTGCCGGGCAGCCCATCGTCAATCTCGGCTCGGCGATCGAGGATTTCGCGGATACGGCGGCCATCATCGCGCAACTGGATCTGCTGATCGCCGTCGATACGGCGGCGGCGCATGTCGCGGGCGCGCTCGGCAAACCATGCTGGCTGATGCTGCCGCGTGACTGGACCG
>DATBXG010000102.1:0-3894 GCA_036514415.1 Paraburkholderia sp. | reverse complement strand
CCATCGCCTTCCACGGGCCAGATCGACATCACGTCGTAAAGCGGCGCGAGCTGAAAGCGCCCGGCGGGCAGCAGGCGAATGCTGAAATTCTTCGCATGGCCATCGGGCGCCGCGAGCCGCTCCGCCGAAAAGCGCAGGCCGTCGAAAAGCCGGTCGGCCACCCGGCCGGGAAAGCCCTCGGGAAGCGCGGCCGCCACTTCCTCGATCGCACGTGGCGTGCGTTCGAGCACGCGCTCGACCAAAGGCGCCGCATCCGGCCCGTAGTGGCACAGCCGCGCGGTAGCGTCGAAATGCGCGCGCTTCACGTCGCGCATGCGGTAGTGGCGCGCCTTGCCCCACACGGCCATCGCAAGCGTTGCCTTGTGCCACGACCACTGATTGCCGCCATCGCCTTCCACGGGCCAGATCGACATCACGTCGTAAAGCGGCGCGAGCTGAAAGCGCCCGGCGGGCAGCAGGCGAATGCTGAAATTCTTCGCATGGCCATCGGGCGCCGCGAGCATCCAGAAGACGATTTGCGCGGCGAGGAAGGTTTCGATGTCCTCCCGCGCCTGCTGCGACTGACGCAGGAGGCCGGCAATCTCGCGCACGCCGGGGCCGCCGTGCGCTTCGTATTTGCGATGCGGCGGCACACCGAACGCCTGGCAGAAGTCCTCCTGTGGCAAGCGCAAAAGCGCGCCGCTGCGCGAGCGCGCGCGATCGAAGCGCTCGACGCTCAACACTTTCTGTTCGCCGAACTTCATGATCTGCGCCTGCGAGGCGGGCAGCCCGTAAGCCCTCAGCAGTGCCAGGCAAAGCCATTCGTTTTCGACCGAGGTATTGAAGTCCACCTTGCGATGACCAATCAAGCCCAGCGGCAGCTTGAGAATGTGCGTGGTGGGTGTGGCGCCGTGTGGCAGCAGCCATTTGCCGCGATGGCGCAGGAGCGCGGTCTTCTCCTGCGCGCCCGCCAGCGAAATGCGCAGATCGTCGAGCTCTTGCGCACCACCGGGCAACGCTCCGGCGGTTTCGAGCAGCAGGCGTTCGATGACGGCGTCGCTCAACGCTACGCCTTCGATCTTGTCGATGCGCCCCGGCGTTTCGTCCTCGCCGAGCAGTTGCACCGCGCCCACGCAATCGCGGCCAATGGCCTTGAGCAGATCGAAGGCATCGAGCGTGTCCGTGCGAAAGCGCGCGGCGATACGGCGACGGATTGGCTCGCTGTCTGGCAGGAGATTGTCGAAATAGTGCTGCACGCGCTCACCGCGCAGCGGCACGTCGCCGATGCCGAACGGCAGCGAGAGCGAAAGCGGCCTGCCCGTGGCCGAGCGTTTCCAGGCGTCGTCATAGCGCAGCTCGCTGTCGCCGGCGGGCGTCATGATCCACGTGCCCACGCGCTCGCCGTTGGCCCAGATGGAGAGCGCGCGCGAATGGGATTTGCGGCCCATCGTCACCACTCCGGCGTGCCGGCGCCCGCGGCCTGGCCCTTGGCCGCCTCGCGCGACTGCACGCAAAGCTCCAGCCCATAGAGCGCGAAAAGCGCGAGCATCTGCTCGAGCGAGAGGCTGGCGGTGCCCGTGGTTTCGAGCGCAGAAAGCCGCGGCTGGCCGATGCCGAGATTCGCCGCGGCCTGCGCCTGAGTCATGCCGCGCGCCTTGCGAGCCGATTGCAGAATTTCGCCAAGGCCGCCGGGCGTCTGGACGATGATCTTCATGACATATTCCTGTGAGGCATAAACCGATTATATGCTTGTGGCGAATACTTTAGCAATATCGCTCACACGAATAAAACGGAAATATCACTCACAGGAATATTCGTCGGGGCTAGCTGCGCGCGGCCTCCCGGCCCCGCTCTCTCGCACGCACGTCGAACGCCCCGCCGGTCAAGGTCTGGTCGCGCAGCGTCACCGGCTTCTTGCCCGGCAGCAGCGGGAACACCAGCTCCGCGAAGCGGATCGCCTCTTCCAGGTGCGGATAGCCCGAGAGCACGAAGCTGTCCGCGCCGGCATCCACGTATTCCTCGAGGCGCGCCGCCACGGTTTGCGGGTCGCCGACGAGCGCCGTGCCGGCACCGCCGCGCACGAGGCCCACGCCGGCCCACAGGTTCGGGCTGATTTCGAGCTTGTCGCGGCTGCCACCGTGCAGTTCGGCCATGCGGCGCTGGCCCACGGAATCCATGCTTGCGTAGTTTTCCTGGGCGCGGCGGATATCGTCGTCGTCGAGCTTGCTGATGAGGCGCTCGGCGGCAGCCCACGCTTCGTCGTTGGTCTCGCGCACGATCACGTGCAGGCGCACGCCGAGCTTGAGCGTGCGCCCATGGCGCGCCGCCCGTTCGCGGATATCGGCGAACTTCTGCGCGACGGCCTCGGGCGGCTCACCCCAGGTGAGATAGGCGTCCACGTGCTTTGCGGCCAGCTCGTGCGCCGCCGGTGAAGAACCGCCGAAATAAAGCGGAGGATGCGGCGTCTGCACCGGCGCATGAAAATTCTGCGCGCCCTGCACGCGCAAATGCTTGCCCTCGAAGTTCACCGTGTCCCCGCGCAGCAGATCGCGCCAGATCGTGAGGAACTCGTCGGCGGCTTCGTAGCGCTCGTCGTGCGCGAGGAACACGCCGTCCGCGGCGAGTTCCGTGGCGTCGCCGCCGGGGACGACGTTGAGCAGCAAGCGGCCGTTCAGCGCCTGGTCGAGCGTGGCCGCCTGGCGCGCCGATGCAGTCGGGCCGCCCAGCGAGGTGCGCAGCGCGACGAGCAGCTTGATGCGCTGCGTGACGGGCGCAAGGCTCGCCGCCGTCACCCACGGGTCGAGGCAGCTGCTGCCGGTGGGAATGAGGAGGCCGTCGTAGCCGAGATCTTCGGCGGTGACGGCTATCTGGCGCATATAGGCGTTGGTCGGCGCGCGGCCGAAATCGGATTTGCCGAGGTAGCGGGTGTCGCCGGAAGTCGGCAAGAACCAGAAAATATCGAGGCTCATCTGTGATCCTGCTGCGGGTAAATGAAGGCGCGGGTCGAGACTGGAAGCGTGAATGCACGCGGCGCAATCGCGTGACTATCGCCGCCCGTGCGTCGAACTCAGTCGCGCCCCCATTGGAACAGCCTGCAGCGCTTTCCCCTACCAGTTAATCTGCAATTGCATATGATGTATTCGGCTAAACGTCCGCATTTCCAACCCCTTTCGCGAGGAACCCAGCCATGGACACACGGACCGTCAAGATTCCCGGCCCCGATCATCCGATCACGGTCGAACCGGCGCGCACGCACGTGGTAGTGAAAGCAGGCGGCCGCGTGGTCGCCGACACGCACCGCGCACTCACGCTGCGCGAGGCGAGCTATCCGGCCGTGTTCTACATACCGCGCGAGGACGCCGACATGTCGCTGCTCTCGCGCACGGAACACAAGAGCTGGTGCCCATACAAGGGCGAGGCTTCGTACTACTCGATCACGCCAGGCGGCGCGCAAGCCGTGAACGCGATATGGAGCTACGAAACGCCGCATGAAGCGGTGTCGGCAATCAAGGACCATCTTGCGTTCTACCCGGATCGCGTCGATTCGATCGAAACGTCCGACTGAACGCGCCGCGGCGACGTTACATCTGCATCGTCGACGCCCACTCGGGCCCCAAGGTGTGCCAGGATTCGGTTATTCGCGCGGCGCAGCCCGCCGCGCCCCGCTCCCTTACACTCAACCGACATGCAACAAGGCACCCCGGCCACCGCGGCCAGCTTTGCCAACATGGGCGTCGATCTGCTCGACTTCTTCGACGTGACGCCCACTTCGTTGTGGCTGGAAGACTATAGCCAGCTGCGCGCGCTCTTCGATCGCTGGCGCGCACAAGGCGTGACCGACCTGCGCCGCTTCCTCGAAGACGATCCGCGCCGCGTGGCCGAATGCTCGGCCTGCATCCGCGTGCTCAAGGTCAA
>DATBXG010000101.1:0-3787 GCA_036514415.1 Paraburkholderia sp. | reverse complement strand
GCATTGCCGCCGGACGTCGCGGCGGCGTCGAATGCCGTCGTGCGGATCGTGGCGACTATCACGGCGTCTGCCGATTGCACCGTCGCGATGGCGCTGCCAGCGTAGATGGGGCGCTGGAACGTGTCGGCGGCGTCGATCGCGATGACGTCGGAAATCTGCGCCGAGTCGAGCCTGGCCGCAACGCGCGGGGCGGCGTTCTTGCCCGCTGCCGTTGCCGGGAACAGGACGTGTGAATAGTCTCCGGCGAGCGCGGTGACCTGGGCCGCGACGTTCTCGGCCAATGCGTCGGCGAAATGGGGGGCGTCGATGAAGATGACCTTGTCCACGCCCGCGACCTGGCTTGCGGCTTCCGCTACGGCGCGAGCCCCGCTGCCCGCCACGAGCACATGCACGCCATTGGGGAGCCGTTGCGCAGCGCTGATGGTGTGAAGCGTAGCAGCCTTGAGCCGCGCGTTGTCATGTTCGGCAATAACAAGAGTCGTCATTTAGATCACCTTCGCATCGTGTTTGAGTTTCTCGACGAGCGTCGCGACGTCCGGAACGCGCACGCCGGCCTTGCGCGCGGCCGGTTCGGCGACCTTGAGCGTCTTCAGCCGCGGCGCAGGATCGACGCCGAGCGTCTCCGGCGTAACGGTTTCGAGGGGTTTCTTTTTCGCCTTCATGATGCTCGGCAGCGTCACATAGCGCGGCTCGTTCAGGCGCAGGTCGGTCGTGATGATGGCCGGCAAGCGCAGCGAGATCACTTCGAGGCCGCCATCCACTTCGCGCGTCACGGTAGCCGTCGAGCCTTCGATTTCGATGTGGCTGGCGAACGTCGCCTGCGGCCAGTCGAGGAGCGCAGCAAGCAACTGGCCGGTCTGGCCAGCGTCGTCGTCGATCGCCTGTTTGCCGAGGATGACGAGCTGCGGTTGTTCCTTGTCGATGACGGCCCTGAGCAGTTTCGCGACGGCGAGCGGCTGAAGCTCGGCGTCCGTCTCGACCAGCACGCCGCGGTCGGCGCCGATCGCCAGTGCGGTGCGCAGGGTTTCCTGGCACTGGGCACCGCCGCAGGAAACGGCGACCACTTCGCTGGCCTTGCCGGCTTCCTTCAGACGCGTTGCGGCTTCCGTTGCGATTTCATCGAACGGGTTCATCGACATCTTGACGTTGCCGATGTCGACGCCGCTGTGGTCGGACTTCACGCGCACCTTCACGTTGTAGTCGACGACGCGTTTCACTGCGGTAATCACTTTCATCTCATCTTCCTCAGATTCAGTCAGTCGTGCGCGCTGGCAGGCTCGATGGTCACCAGCACGGGAAGTTTGGGGGCGTGGGCCTTGTCAATGGCTGGGGCAGTCGGCAAAAGCTCAATGACGCGATCGAGGCTTGCGGCGATCAGAAACTGACCCGCTTCGATATCGCCCCGTGCTTCGCTGGCGGCCTCGCGCCACGCGCAGCCGCCGTGAAGCGCAACGGCGGCCACCGCGCAACCGGGCTGCACGGTGAGCGGCGCGCCGATCACCGTGATGCTTGCGCGGTAACGCCCGCTGGTGGTCATGACGTTGAGCGCGGTCACCGGGCCGTCGATGAGCGTCGCCTGCCAGTTCGAGCTGCCGTCGTACTCGACGGGTTCGAAGGGCGTGAGCGTCACGGTGGAACGCGTTTCGCGCAGCATGACGCCAGCGCCGCGCAGCACGAGAGACAGCCGGTCGATGCCCTCGAACCTGGAGTAAGGTCCATTGCGTTCCACCTCGGCGAGGCTGATGCGCCACTGGGCCCCGTTCGATGCACCCGCTGCGATCGTGCGCGTGACGCCGCCTCCGTTGCGCCAACGCTCCACGGGCAGCGCGTCGATCGAGCGAACTTCGATTGCCGACATACCCGGCGCCTCAGGACACCGCGCCGAGGCCGTACTTGCCCGTGAGCAGCTCGCCCGTCTCGAAGCGCTCGATCGAATACGGCCTGAGCGAGACGTCGGTCGGCAGGCCGAGCGCTTCCTGAGCGAGCACGCGGCCCACGGTGGGCGAAAGCTTGAAGCCGTGGCCCGAGAAGCCGTAGCCCACGACGAGGCCTTCGATGCCTGGCAATTGCCCAAGCACGGGGTTCCAGTCGGGGGTCACGTCATACACGCCGGTCCACGAGGAGGCAATGCCCGCGGTCTCGTACTCGGGGAAGCGTTCGGCGACCTGCGCGCCGACTTCGACGACGTAATCCATCGGGATGTCGCCCTGCTCGGTCTCCGCCGTGTTCAGCTTCTCGCCGACCACGCCTTCGCTCACGAGCATCTGGCTGCCGCCGTAGCTTCGGTAGTACAGCATGCCGGTGGAGGCGAGGTCCTTGAAGACCGGCATGCTGAAGGTGTATTTAGCCGCGTCGCATTCGAGCGCCAGCACGGCATGGCGCTCCGGCATGATGGGCAGCGTGCGGCCGGTCCAGCCGGAAAGCTCGGGCGTCCAGATGTTCTGCGTGCTGATGACCATCGACGTCGCGAAGTCACCAATGGTCGTCGACACGCCAACCACCTTGTTGCCCTCGAAAAGGATCTTGTTCACCGAAGCGTTCTCGCGGATCGTCACGCCGCCGCGGCGCGCGGCGCGCGCGAAGCTCGTCGCGACCAGGTAGGCGTCGGCGAAACCGGCCTCCGGCTCGTAGCCGATCAGCGCGGCGTCGTCGAATCGCGCGATGGGCAGCAGTTCTTTCGCTTGCCGCGCGTCGAGCAGTTCGAGCGGAATCCCTTGCTCCCGCTGCTGATCGAGCGACGCGCGCAACGGCTCGAGCTTGTCGCCTTCGCCAGAGACGATCATGTAGCCGCATTTCACGAGTCCGCACGAGGCTTCGTCGTCGCCCAGATAGCTGGCGAAGTCATTGAAGACATCCCACGATTTGCGCGCAAGCTCCACATTCTCCTTGACGGAGTAGTGTGTGCGGAGAATGCCCGACGACTGCGAGGTCGTTCCTGCCCCGATCGTTCCACGGTCGAGCACCAGAACGTTCTTCGCGCCGAGCTTCGAAAGCTGGAACGCTACCGAACTGCCGATTACGCCCGCGCCGATCACCACCACATCGTATGAGTTCACGATTCCGCTTCCTTCGTTGGTCAAGTCGTGGGCACAGTGTGACGGCGGTGAACCGGCGGGACGCCAATATAAGAGCGAGCGATCTTTAGCAAAAGCGAGCATCAGCGTCGGAGCGTGGGCTGCGCCGGGTGGGCAACGCGTCGCTGGCGGCGAATGCAACGTCTCGTTGTGTGGAGCATAAGCACGCGTTATTTCACGGGGACCCAAAATTTTTCAGTCTTACGATGCGCAGCAAGTGACGCATTGCGCGTCGCCGAGTCTCGGGGCGGCCCTGTCAGGGCCGCCAGTTGCCCGCATACGGTTATCGACATGAATACACAGTCCCTCGTTGAGCAATACGGTCCGCGCGAATCCATGGAGTACGACGTCGTCATCGTCGGCGGCGGTCCCGCGGGGGTTTCGGCGGCGATTCGCCTCAAGCAGCTCGCCCAGGAACAGGGCAGGGACGTGAGTGTCTGCGTACTGGAGAAAGGCTCCGAGCTCGGGGCTCACATCCTTTCGGGCGCTGTCATGGACCCCAGGGCGCTGACCGAACTCATTCCCGACTGGAAGGCGCAGGGTGCACCGTTGAACGTCGAGGTGACGGAGGATCGCTTTCTCTTTCTCTCGAAGCAAGGCGCGCGACGCGTTCCCAACTGGCTGCTGCCCGACAGCTTCAGGAACCACGGCAACTATGTCGTCAGCCTGGGCAATGTCACCCGGTGGCTGGGCCAGAAAGCCGAAGCGCTTGG
>DATBXG010000100.1:0-7873 GCA_036514415.1 Paraburkholderia sp. | reverse complement strand
CGGGGCGTTTCGCGCGATGGCGGCAACTTGGCATGGTGCTTGCGTAATGCTCTACCGCAAGTGCCACAGCGGATCAATGGCGATCCGGCCGCAAGACCACAGCGCGGCGCACGACAATTTTCGTATTTTGGGCAACGGCGTCCCCCGAATCTGGCTTCCTTATGCAAGCTGGAATCGCGGGACGCCTTTTTTATTGGCAGGGGCTCATGGTGCAAGCAACGAACGAAGTGAACAGCTCGGCCGCGATGGAGATCGTCGTCGTCGGCCATGGCATGGTGGGCCACAAATTTGTCGAAAGCATCCTCGCGGACGGCGCACCCAACGCGCGCGTGACGGTACTTTGCGAAGAGCCCCGTCCCGCATACGACCGCGTGCACCTCTCCGAATTCTTCGCGGGCAAGTCGGCGGACGATCTCTCGCTCGTGGCGCCGGGCTTCTTCGATCGCGAGAACGTGCGCCTCGTGCTGGACGTGAAGGCCGTGGCAATCGATCGCGCCGCGCGCACCGTCACCGTGTCCAACGGCGAGACGCTTTCGTATGACAAGCTCGTGCTGGCCACCGGCTCCTCGGCGTTCGTGCCGCCCATCGCCGGCAACGACCGTGCCGATTGCTTCGTCTACCGAACCATTGCCGACCTCGAAGCGATGCAGGCGCGCGGCGCGCGCGCGAAGTCGGGCGTGGTGGTGGGCGGCGGGCTGCTCGGCCTCGAATGCGCGAAAGCCCTGCGCGATCTCGGCCTCGTCACCCACGTGGTGGAGTTCGCGCCGCGCCTCATGGCGGTGCAGGTGGACGACGACGGCGGCCGCATGCTGCGCGGCAAGATCGAAGAGCTCGGCGTGACCGTGCACACGCAGAAGAACACCACGGCGATCGTGGATGGCGAAACGGCCGCGAACCGCATGCAGTTCGCCGACGGCACCCACCTCGACGCCGACATGATCGTGTTCTCGGCCGGTATTCGCCCGCGTGACGAAATCGCACGCGCATGCGGTCTCGAGATCGGCGCGCGCGGCGGCATCGTGATCGACGACCAGTGCCGCACGAGCGACGCGAACATCTACGCCATCGGCGAATGCGCGCTCTGGCAAGGCCAGATCTTCGGCCTCGTCGCCCCCGGTTACGACATGGCGCGCATCGCCGCGAAGGCGCTCGCGGGCGAGGCATCGACCTTCGCGGGCGCCGACATGAGCACCAAGCTCAAGCTGATGGGCGTGGACGTGGCGAGCATTGGCGATGCGCACGGCAAGACGCCCGGCAGCCGCTCGTATCGCTATGCCGACGAACGCCGCCAGGTCTACAAGAAGATCGTGGTGTCCGATTGCGGCAAGAAGCTGCTCGGCGCGGTGATGGTGGGCGACGCGAGCGAATACGGCACGCTGCTGCAGATGATGCTCAACGGCATCGAGTTGCCCGAGTCGCCCGAATTCATGATCCTGCCGCAGGCCGACGGCAAGGCGAAGCCGGGGCTCGGCGTCGAGGCGCTCCCCGATGCCGCGCAGATCTGCTCGTGCAACAACGTCTCGAAGGCGGAAATCTGCGCCGCCGTGCGCGAAGGCGCGACGACCATCGCCGCGGTGAAGGGGGGGTGCAACGCCGGTACGTCGTGCGGTGGCTGCGTGCCGCTCGTCACGCAGGTCATGAAGTCGGAGATGAAGCGCCAGGGTCTCGCCGTCAACAACCATCTGTGCGAGCACTTCCGCCATTCGCGCCAGGAGCTTTATCACATCGTGCGCGTGGAGGGCATCAAGACCTTCGGCGAACTGCTCGCGAAGCATGGGCATGGTCTGGGCTGCGATATCTGCAAGCCCGCCGTGGCCGGCATTCTCGCTTCGTGCTGGAACGAATTCGTGCTGAAGAAAGAGCACGCTAGCCTGCAGGACTCGAACGACTACTACCTCGCGAACATCCAGCGCGACGGCACCTATTCGGTCGTGCCGCGCATGCCCGGCGGCGAAGTGACGCCCGAAGGCCTGATTGCGGTGGGACAGGTGGCGAAGAAGTTCGGCCTCTACACCAAGATCACGGGCGGCCAGCGCGTGGACCTCTTTGGTGCGCGCGTCGAGCAGTTGCCATTCATCTGGGAAGAGCTGATCGCGGCGGGCTTCGAATCGGGGCACGCATACGGCAAGGCCTTGCGCACGGTGAAGTCGTGCGTGGGCTCTACGTGGTGCCGCTACGGCGTGGGCGATTCGGTGGGCTTCGCGATCGAACTCGAGAATCGCTACAAGGGCCTGCGCGCACCGCACAAGATCAAGTTCGGCGTATCGGGCTGCACGCGCGAATGCGCGGAGGCGCAAGGCAAGGACGTCGGCATCATCGCGACGGAGAAGGGCTGGAACCTCTATGTGTGCGGCAACGGCGGGATGAAGCCGCGCCATGCGGAACTGCTCGCGGCAGACCTCGACCGCGAAACGCTCGTGCGCTACGTCGACCGCTTCCTCATGTTCTACGTGCGCACTGCCGATCGCCTGCAGCGCACGAGCGTGTGGCGCGACAACCTCGAGGGCGGCCTCGACTATCTGATCGACGTCGTCGTGCACGACAAGCTGGGCCTTGCCGCCGAACTCGAATCGGAAATGCAGCTCGTTGTGGACACCTACGAATGCGAATGGAAGAAGGCCGTGACCGATCCGGAAACGCGCCGCCGCTTCCGTCACTTCGTCAACAGCGACGCGGGCGACCAGCACGTCACCTTCGTCGAGGAGCGCGGCCAGATCCGTCCGGCTACGCCCGATGAGCGCACGAATAGTCCGCAGTCCGCACGATACGAAGCGCTGGCTGAGATTCCCGTTGTCGTCGAAACCGTCTGATTCCCTTCTGTCAAAACCGAGGAGCGAGAAATGCCCAACGAACGCAACCTGAACAACTGGATTCCCGTCTGCACGCTCGACGATATCGTGCCGAACACGGGCGTGTGCGCGCTCGTGAAGGGCGAGCAGGTCGCCGTGTTCCATGTCCATGACGGCGACGCACGCGTGTACGCCATCGGCAACTACGATCCGAACTCGCATGCCGCGGTGCTCTCGCGCGGGCTCGTGGGCAGCTTCGGCGAGCGCGTCGTGGTGGCCTCGCCGATCTACAAGCATCACTTCGATCTCAGCACCGGCGAGTGCATCGAAGCGCCGCAGCATTCGGTCAGCGCGTTTGCGACTCGCGTGGAAAACGGTCAGGTGTGGGTTGCCGCCTGATTCGCCAACCGAAGTGACGAAGGCGCGGCGCGCAGGAAGCGCCGCGCATCCTGATTCTGTTTCCAGCTGATATCGATCGACCGCATGAGCAGCGAGAGCGTAAAGAGCGTTTGCCCGTACTGCGGCGTAGGCTGCGGGATGATCCTGCACGTCGAGGACGGCCAGGTCGCGAAGATCTCCGGCGACGCCGAGCATCCGACCAACTTCGGCCGCCTCTGCACGAAGGGTTCGTCGGCGCACGTGGCGCTGCGCAAGTCGGGACGCCTCGAGCGCGCCTTCGTGCGCCACGCGCGCGACGAGGACCCGGTGCCGCTGCCGCTCGCGCAGGCGATCTCGGACACAGCACGCCGCCTGCGCGCGACGCTGGACGCGCACGGCCCCGACTCGCTGTCGTTCTACGTTTCCGGGCAGATGTCGATCGAGGCGCAGTACCTCGCGAACAAGCTCGCCAAGGGCTTCGTGCGCACCAACAACATCGAGTCGAACTCGCGCCTGTGCATGGCGAGCGCGGGCAGCGGCTACAAGCTCTCGCTCGGCGCGGATGGCCCGCCCGGCTCTTATCAGGACTTCGACCGTGCCGACCTGTTCTTCGTGATCGGCGCGAACATGGCGGACTGCCATCCGATCCTGTTCCTGCGCATGATGGACCGCGTGAAGGCGGGCGCGAAGCTTATCGTCGTGGACCCGCGCCGCACCGCGACCGCCGAGAAGGCTTCGCTCTTCCTGCAGATCGCGCCGGGCACCGATCTCGCGCTGCTCAACGGCCTGCTTCACCTGCTGCACAAGAACGGCCATACGGATGCGGCCTTCATTGCAGAGTACACCGAAGGATGGGACGCGATGCCCGCGTTCCTCGAAGACTACACGCCGGAAAAGGTCGCGCAGATCACGGGTCTCTCCGCTGACGACATTCGCCGCGCCGCGCAGATGATAGGCGAAGCGCCCGAGTGGATGAGCTGCTGGACCATGGGCCTGAACCAGAGCACGCATGGCACGTGGAGCACGAACGCGATCTGCAACCTGCATCTCGCGACGGGCAGGATCTGCCGCCCGGGCAGCGGGCCGTTTTCGCTCACGGGGCAGCCGAACGCGATGGGCGGGCGCGAGATGGGCTACATGGGTCCGGGCCTGCCCGGCCAGCGCACGGTGCTGGCGGAGGACGACCGCACGTTCGTGGAAGCGGCGTGGGGCGTGGCGCCCGGCACGCTGCCGGTGAAGGTGGGCGGCGGCACCATCGACATGTTCTCGCGCATGGCCGCTGGCGAGATCAAGGCGTGCTGGATCATCTGCACGAATCCGGTGGCGAGCGTCGCGAACCGGCAGACGGTCGTGGCGGGTCTGAGGGCCGCCGAGCTGGTGATCGCGCAGGACGCTTTTCTGGACACCGAAACGAATCAGTACGCCGACGTCCTGCTGCCGGGCGCGCTCTGGGCCGAAGCCGAAGGCGTGATGATCAACTCCGAGCGCAACATGACGCTCATGCAGCAGGCCGTCGAGCCGCCCGGCGATGCGCTGCCCGACTGGCAGATCATCGCGCGCGTGGCCTGCGAGATGGGCTTCGCAAATGCGTTCAGCTATGCAAGCGCGGCCGAGGTATTCGACGAAATCACGCGTTTCGCGAACGAGAAGACCGGCTACGACCTGCGCGGCGCGAGCCACGCGAAGCTGCGCGAAACGCCGCTGCAATGGCCGGTTGCGCCCAATGCGGCGAACGATCGCAATCCGCTGCGCTATGTGAACGACGGCGTGAGCCAGGCGCTCAAGGAGAACGCGGACGGCACGCGCCCACGCATCGCCTTCGCCACGCCGAACGGCAAGGGCGTGTTCTTCGCGCGCCCGCACGTCGCGCCTGCCGAACTGCCCGATGGCACGTTCCCCATCGTCTTCAACACGGGTCGGTTGCAGCACCAGTGGCACACCATGACGAAGACCGGCAAGGTGCCGATGCTCAACAAGCTCAATCCGGGCCCCTTCGTCGAGATTCATCCCGAGGATGCCGCCGCGCTCGGCATTGCCGCGAAGGATCGCGTGGAAGTGCGCTCGCGTCGCGGGCGCGCGGTGCTGCCCGCCGTGGTGACCGAGCGCGTGCGCCCCGGCAACTGCTTCGCGCCGATGCACTGGAACGACGTGTATGGCGAGGAGCTTTGCGTGAACGCCGTCACGAGCGATGCGATCGACGCCATTTCCCAGCAGCCCGAACTCAAGTTCTGCGCGGTCGCGCTTTCTCGCGTCGGTCCGCAATCCGCGCCGCGCGAGACCACGCGCACGCCGGATGCCGCCGATGCCCCGGCCGCGTTCGAAGCGCACGCGCAGCACGCCGTCAACCCGTCTCTGGAACACGACATGTCCCGTATCGATGCCTTTTCGACGCTACTCGGTCTCGACGACGTCGCCGCGCCGCAACTGGGCGAGGCGGAACGTCAGTACCTCGCGGGCTTTGTCGGCGGCCTGCGCTCGTTGCGGGCGGCCGAGCCCGTAGGCGTGCCCATGCTGCCCGCGCATGCGCCGTTTCCCGCAGACACGCGCGTATGGCTCGACGGCCTGCTGGCCGGGCTTTTCAGCCGCACTGAGCCCGTCGCGCGCGCGGCTGCGCTCGCCGCGCCGGAAGAAAAGCCGCATGGCGTGCGTATCGCCCACACGCGCCCGAAGGTGGTGCTGCTGTGGGCCTCGCAAACGGGCAACGTCGAATCGCTCGTCGAGCGCTACGCGACGCAACTGATGGAGTCGGGCTTCGAGATCCGCACGGCATGCATGGCGGATTACCCGCTCGCGAACCTCGCGAAGGCACAGTACGTACTCCTGATGACGAGCACGTTCGGCGACGGCGATGCGCCCGACAACGGCGAGGCCTTCTGGAGCGCGCTTGCCGCGGAGAGTGCGCCGCGTCTTGCGGCGCTGCGCTTCTCGGTGCTCTCGCTGGGCGACCGCAACTACGACCAGTTCTGCGGCCACGGCCGCAAGCTCGACGCACGGCTCGAAGCGCTGGGCGCGACGCGACTCATGGAGCGGGTGGATTGCGACAGCGAATACCAGTGCGCGGCCGATGCATGGCTCGATCGCATCGTCGTGCGCATCAAGGAGGAAGATGCGGCGCTGCACGCGGTGCCCGCCGACGGCTCGATTCCCGAAGTGCTGCCCGGCTGTGCCGCAACGAAGGCGCGCCCGGCCGCCTCGAAGCTCCTGAAGAACGTGCGCCTGAACATGAAGGGCGCGACGAAGGACACACGCTATTTCTCGCTGGCAACGGGCGAGGCGGGCCTCGACTATGAAGCGGGCGATGCGCTGGGCGTGTGGCCGACCAACTGCCCCGCGCTGGTGGATGAATTGCTCGCGCTCACACGCCTTGCCGCCGACACGCCGGTCGCCGTGAGCGGCCAGGGCGAGATGCGCCTTGGCGAGGCGCTCAGCAATCACTACGAGATCGCGCGCCCCAACGCCGATGCGCTGGCCTTCATCGCGGCGCGCACGCGCTCGCGGGGCCTCGCCGAGATGCTCGACGAGACGCGCAAGGGCGATCTGCGCAACTGGCTCTGGGGCCAGCAGCTCGCCGACGTGCTGCACGAATATCCGGTCGACCTGAGCGCGCCCGAACTGCTCGGCATGCTCAAGCGCCTGCAGCCGCGGCTCTATTCGATTTCGTCGAGCCCGAAGGCGCATGCGGGCGAAGTGCATCTGACCGTTTCGGCCGTGCGCTACAACAACGGCCGCCGCGAGCGCAAGGGCGTGGCCTCGACCTTCCTCGCCGACCGGGCACAAGAGGGCAGCGTGCCCGTGTTCGTGCAGAAGAGCACGCATTTCCGGCCGCCGCGCGACGGCGACACGCCGATGATCATGGTCGGCCCCGGCACCGGCGTCGCTCCGTTCCGCGCCTTCCTGCACGAGCGCCAGGCACGCGGCGACACGGGCCGCAACTGGCTCTTCTTCGGCGAGCAGCACGCGGCAACCGATTTTTACTACCGCGACGAGCTGGAGCAGATGCGCAAGGATGGCCACCTCGACCGGCTCGACCTCGCGTTCTCGCGCGATCAGAGCGACAAGGTCTACGTGCAGGACCGCATGCGCGAGCAGGGCGCGCGGCTATGGGCGTGGCTGCAGGAAGGGGCGCACCTGTACGTATGCGGCGATGCCAGCCGCATGGCGAAGGACGTGGATGCGGCGCTCAGGGAAGTGGTGTCCGGCCACGGCGGCATGAGCGCCGACGCCGCGCATGACTACGTCAGCGCGCTCGGACGGGACAAACGCTACGTGCGCGACGTCTACTGAAGGAGCGCGGCGCGGCTTCGGGCAGGCTCTGCGCCGGCCGGCCACCCGCGCGCCACGTTTTCAGCGCGCGTGAGCGGCGCGTGCGCGCCTGGTCCGCGTACTCGACGCTTTCATCGTCATTGCCGAGCCCGGCATAGAGACCGCCCCGGCCGCCCTTGGCCGCGACGGGCTCGGGCAGCAGGATGGCCACGAGGAACGTCAGGCACGAGCCTGCGAACACGGCCATCACGCTCATCGAGATCGACTCGAACATCCGCTTGCTCCCCGGTAGAATGGTGCCCGGCGGCGATGCCGCGTTGTGCGCGAGCCCGGCACTGGCATCTCCGTCATCGCAGTCCATTTTGCGCAGGGCGCGCGCCGGCGTCCAAGACGATATTCGGATCGAGACGATAAGCGCGCCTTATGAATGCATTCGAACAATA
>DATBXG010000099.1:0-2316 GCA_036514415.1 Paraburkholderia sp. | reverse complement strand
GCGCCTTGCCGATGGGCGTGCGGCTCGCGGCGACGATGTATGCGTCCTGCAACTGTTTGCTCATCTCTTACTCCAGTCCGTTTTCTCGTGCCGCCTTAGTTGCGCACCGGCTTGCCGGTTTGCAGCATGCCCATGATGCGTTCCTGCGTCTTCTGCGTGCCGAGCAGGTCGACGAACGCACGGCGCTCGAGCTTGAGCAGCCACTCTTCGTCGACGAGGCTGCCCGCCTCGACGTCGCCGCCGCACACGGCTTCCGCGATGCGGCTCGCGATCAGGAAATCGTGATCGCTGATGAAGCGGCCGTCGCGCATGTTCACGAGCGACGCCTTGATGGTCGAGATCGCCGAGCGGCCCGCCACCGGAATCTGCGTCGCGCGCAGCGGCGGACGGTAGCCCGCTGCGGAGAGTGCGCGCGCTTCCTTCTTCGCCGTGTCGAGCAGCTCGAACACGTTGAAGACGATCGTGTCCGAGGGCTTCAGATAGCCCATTGCGCGCGCTTCGTGCGCCGAGCCCGAGACCTTCGCCATCGCGGCGTTCTCGAACGACTTCTGCAGGAAACGCAGCAGATCGCTCGGCGCCGCGCCGATCGCCTGCGCGCCTTCGGCCGCACGGATCGCCGCTTCCTTCAGGCCACCGCCAGCCGGCACGAGACCCACGCCCACTTCGACGAGACCGACATAGCTCTCGATGTGCGCGACGCGCTTCGCGCTTTGCAGCATGATTTCGCAGCCGCCGCCGAGCGCGATGCCGGACACCGCCGTGATGACCGGCACGTTGGCGTACTTCACGCGCAGCATCGTGTCCTGGAACTTCTTCACGAACGGCTCGATGCCCTTCGCGCCGCCCATCATGAACGCGGGCATCGCCTCTTCGAGGTTCGCGCCCGCCGAGAACGGACCGCCCGGCGTACCAAGCTTGAGTGACGTCGGCTGCCAGATCACGACGCCCTTGTAGCCGTCTTCGGCGATGTCGATGGCCTTCGCGAGCGAGTCGAGCACGCCCGGACCCATCGTGTTCATCTTGCTCTTGTACGAGACGATGACGACGTCGTCTTCGCCCGCACGGTCGTCCACCCATGCGCGCAGGTGCTCGTTTTCGAACAGCGTCTTGCCGTAGGTCTTCGGATCGCGCGCACCGGTTTCACCCAATAGCGCCGCGCGGAACACCTGACGCTCGTACACGGGCAGATTCGAGCGCGGCTCGAAGCGTTGCGCGGCCGGCGACCACGAGCCGTCCGCGCCGTGCACGCCGCCGTTCCCGGCCACCGGGCCTTCGAACACCCAGGCGGGCAGCGGTGCATTCGAGAGCGCCTTGCCCGCGTCGATGTCTTCCTTCACCCACTCGGCGACCTGCTTCCAGCCCGCGGCCTGCCAGCCTTCGAACGGGCCTTCGTTCCAGCCGAAGCCCCAGCGGATCGCGAGATCCACATCGCGCGCGTTGTCCGCGATCGACTGCAGATGCACGCCGATGTAATGGAACACGTCGCGGAAGATCGACCACAGGAACTGCGCCTGCGGATGCTGCGTTTCGCGCAGGAGCTTCAGGCGCTCGGCAGGCGGGCGCTTGAGGATGCGGCCAACCAGCTCGTCGGCCTTGCCACCGCCATCGACGTACTCGCCCGTGTTCGGATCGAGCACCTTGATCGCCTTGCCTTCCTTGCGATAAAAGCCACCGCCCGTCTTCTGACCGAGCGCGCCCTTCGCCACGAGACCCGCGAGCACGGCCGGCGTCTCGTAGACGGGGAAGAACGGATCGTCCTTCAGGTTGTCCTGCATCGTCTTGATGACGTGCGCCATCGTGTCCAGACCGACGACGTCGGCAGTACGGAACGTCGCCGACTTCGCGCGGCCAAGGCGTGCGCCCGTGAGGTCATCGACTTCGTCGAAGCGCAGACCGAACTTCTTCGCCTCGGCGATCACCGCGAGAATCGAGAAAACGCCCACGCGGTTCGCGATGAAGTTCGGCGTGTCCTTCGCGCGCACCACGCCCTTGCCAACGACGCTCGTGAGAAACGATTCGAGCTGGTCGAGGATTTCGGGCTTCGTGTGCATCGTCGGGATCAGCTCGACGAGGTGCATGTAGCGCGGCGGATTGAAGAAGTGCACGCCGCAAAAGCGCGCCTTCAAGGCGTCGTCGAAGCCATGCGAGAGTTCGGTGATCGACAGGCCCGAGGTATTGGTCGCGAAAATCGCGTTCGGGCCGAGGTGCGGCGCGACCTTCTTGTAGAGGTCGTGCTTCCAGTCCATGCGCTCGGCAATCGCCTCGATCACCACGTCGCATTCCGCGAGCTTCGCGATGTCGTCTTCGTAGTTCGCG
>DATBXG010000098.1:0-2649 GCA_036514415.1 Paraburkholderia sp. | reverse complement strand
CGAAATCGGCAAGGCGCTCATGCGCGACGCGCGCGTGATCGCCTTCGACGAACCGACCAGTTCGCTCTCGGCGCGCGAGACGGAGAACCTTTTTCGCATCATCAACGCGCTGCGCGCGGATGGCCGCGCGATCATCTACGTCACGCACCGCATGGACGAAGTCTATGAGCTGTGCGACCGCGTGACGGTGTTCCGCGACGGCAAGCGCATCGAAACCTTCGACTCGGTGGCCGACCTCGACCGCAATCGCCTGATTGCGGCGATGGTGGGCCGCTCGATCGAGGACGTGTACGGCTATCGTCCACGCCAAGCGGGCGACGTGCTGCTCGAAGCGAAGGGCCTGCTAGGTCCCGGGCTGGCCGAGCCGGTGTCGTTCACGGCGCGGCGCGGCGAGATCGTCGGCTTCTTCGGGCTCGTGGGTGCGGGGCGCTCGGAACTCATGAAGCTGATTTACGGCGCGACGCGCGCAAGCGCGGGTCACGTCGAACTCGGCGGCAAGTGCGTGAATTTCGCAAGCCCGCGCGACGCCGTGCGCGCGGGCCTCGCGCTATGCCCCGAGGACCGCAAGCAGGAAGGCATCGTCGCGATCGCCTCGGTGGCCGACAACCTCAACATCAGCGCGCGCCGCCACTTCAGCCCCGCGCGCTTCCTGCTCGACGCGCGGCGCGAGCGCGACCTCGCGCAGGACTACATCAGGAAACTTGCGATCAAGACGCGCAACGGCGATACGGCGATCGGCACGCTTTCGGGCGGCAACCAGCAGAAGGTGATTCTTTCGCGCTGGCTGGCCGAGCGCATCGAAGTGTTCCTGATGGACGAGCCCACGCGCGGCATCGACGTGGGCGCGCGCGCCGAGATCTACAACCTGCTGTACGAGCTCGCGGAAGCGGGCAAGACCGTGATCATGGTGTCGAGCGATCTTGCCGAGGTGATCGGCGTGTCGGACCGCATCATCGTGATGCGCGAGGGGCGCATTGCGGGCAGCGTGCCGAAAGCCGAAGCCTCGCCCGACGAACTGATCAGGATGGCGTTGCCGCGCTGAACGAACGCCTTTTGTTTTTGCCTTGCCGGTCGTGCCAGCAGCATCGAAGCTGCGCGACCGATCCGAAACGATGAACCAGAAATGAGTGAAGCCATGCAGCCACAGGGCACTCCCGCCGTCAACGAAGCCGCCGCGCCCATCACCCCACAGCGCGCGCGTGCGTGGGACATGATCAACAAATCGGGCATCGTGGTGGTGTTCGTGGTGCTGTTCGCGGTGCTTTCCGCGACGGTGCCCGACTTCCTCACGACCCGCAACATTCAGGGCCTGCTGCTCTCCGTCACGCTGATCGGCTCGATTGCCGTCACGATGATGTTCGTGCTCGCGCTCGGCGAAGTCGATCTTTCGGTCGCCTCGATCGTGGCGTTTTCGGGCGTGGTGGCCTCCACGGTCATCACGCAGTCGCATAGCGTGCTGCTCGGCATCACGGCGGGCGTGCTCGCGGGCGGCGCGGTGGGCCTCGTGAACGGCGTGCTGATCGCGCGCTTCAAGATCAACTCGCTGATCGCCACGCTCGCGATGATGGAAGCGGTGCGCGGCCTCGCGTTCCTCACCTCGAACGGCGACGCCGTGATGATCTCCGAAGAACGCTTCTTCGATCTGGGCGGCGGTTCGTTCCTGGGCATCTCGTTCCCGATCTGGAGCAACATCATCGGCTTCGTGGTGTTCGGCTTTCTGCTGAAGAAAACCGTGTTCGGCAAGAACGTGCTCGCGGTGGGCGGCAATAGCGAAGCGGCGCGGCTTGCGGGCCTGCCCGTCACGCGCATCAAGATCACGGTGTTCGTGCTGCAAGGGCTCATTACGGGCTTTGCGGGCGTGATGCTGGCCTCGCGCATGAGTCTCGGCGACCCGAAGACTTCGGTTGGTCTCGAGCTTGGCGTGATCTCGGCATGCGTGCTGGGCGGCGTGTCGCTCACGGGCGGTGTGGCGACGATCTCCGGCGTGCTGGTGGGCGTGCTCATCATGGGCGCGGTGCAGGACGCCATGAGCCTCATGAACGTGCCGACCTTCTATCAATACCTGATTCGCGGCGGCATTCTGCTGCTCGCGGTGCTGTTCGACCAGTACCGGCGCAGCAAGCGGGCGGTGTGAGGGAAGCGCACGTCGAAGGGCCGCAATGCGGCCCTGGCGCGGCGGCGCTTCAGCCCGCGGGACTCAAGTCTCCAGCCCCGCCCCGCCCAGGATGGAATTGGCGTCGACGCGCGCATTGTCGAGCTGCACGACGCTCGCTTGACGCGCCGCGAGCGCATCGCCGTGCTCGATCGCCGTGAGAATCGCCTTGTGGCGCGGCAACGAAAGCGCATGCGTGTTGGGATGGCGGCTCGTGAGCTTGATCGACTCGGAAAGCGCGAGCGAGAGCATGTTGCCGATGTACGCCAGCATGTTGTTATGCGTGGCCGCCATGATCGCGCGGTGGAATTCCAGATCGGGCTCGAGCAGGTCGGCGGCGGTTTGCGCCTGCTCCATGCGCGCGTAGGCCGCGGTAATGCGGGCGCGGTCTTCGTCGGTCGCTGAAATTGCGGCAAGCGCGGCAGCGGCGGGCTCGATGATCTGCCGCACGGTCATGAGCGAGCGGAAGAACTCGCCTTCGGGAATGCTGTTGACGG
>DATBXG010000097.1:0-7857 GCA_036514415.1 Paraburkholderia sp. | reverse complement strand
TCTTCGAGCGAGTCGTCGCGCAGCCAGCCCGAAAGAAGGCCGGAGGCGAAAGCATCGCCCGCGCCGAGCACGTTGAGCACTTCGACTTCCACGCCGCGCTGCATCGGCAGTTCATCCATCGATGCAGGCACCGCGCCTTCGACGATCTGGCAGCCGAGCGGCCCGCGCTTGACGAGCAGCGTCGCGCCAGTGACTTCGCGCACACGTTGGAGGGCATCGACGAGCGATTCCTTGCCGCCCGCAATGCGGAACTCCTCTTCGGTGCCGATCACGAGATCGAAATGCGGCAGGATGCGCTGCAAATGTGCGCTCACGCCTTCGCTCGCGACGAAACGCGTCTCGCCGTCTGCCTTGCCCGTGAGGCCCCAGAGCACGGGACGGTAGTCGATGTCGAGCACGGTGCGCACGTTGTTGCGGCGCGCGTAGTCGAGCGCGGTGAGGCTCGCGCGGTTCACCTGTTCGGTCGAGAAGTGCGTGCCGGTAATGAGCAGCGCTTTCGAGGAGGCGATGAAGGCTTCGTCGAAGTCGCTCGAATCGACGGCCATGTCGGCGCAGTTCTCGCGGTAGAAAATGAGCGGGAACGTGTCGCGGTCTTTCAGGCCCAACAGCACGAGCGCCGTGAGGCGTTCGTGGTCCACGCGCACGTGGCTCGTGTCGCAGCCTTCCTTCGTGAGCGTTTCGACGAGGAAGCGCCCCATATGGTCGTCGCCCACGCGCGTGAGCATGGCCGACGCTAGGCCAAGACGCGCGCAGCCGAAGGCAATGTTCGCGGATGAGCCGCCCAGATACTTCGCAAAGGTGGAGACATCTTCGAGCCGCGCGCCCACCTGCTGCGCGTAGAGGTCGACGCCGAGGCGGCCGAGGCAGACGACGTCGCGGCTGCGTCCGGGGGCGAAGCGGCTCGGAGTTGAACGAGTGTGGGCCATGTGTATTCCTGGTGAGTTCCGTGCGAGGCGTGCGTGCTCAGATGGTCGCGCCGTCGAGTTCGGCGATCATCTTCTGCATTTCCGCGCCGCCCGCCATCATGTCGAGCACCTCGTTCTTGCTGATCGTGTCCTTCGTGTAGGTGCCGAGCGAGCGGCCGCGATTGAGCAGCGTGAACGAGTCGCCGATGGGGTAGGCGTGATGCACGTTGTGCGTGATGAAGATCACCGAGATGCCCTTGGCGCGCGCCGCATGAATCAGCTTGAGCACGTTGAAGCTCTGCTTCACGCCGAGCGCGGCGGTGGGCTCGTCGAGGATCAGCACGCGTGCGCCGAAGTGAATGGCGCGCGCAATGGCCAGACACTGTTTCTCGCCGCCCGACATCGTGCCGATGGCCTGATGCGGGTCGCGCACGTTGATGCCCATCCCCGCGAGGCGTTCCTTCGCGATCGCTGCGCTCGCATCGAGATCCATCACGTTGATGAAGCCGAACAGCTTCTTCTGCGGTTCACGGCCCATGAAGAAGTTGCGCGCGACCGAGAGCAGCGGCACGAGCGCGAGATCCTGATAGACGGTCGCGATGCCGAGATCGAGCGCGTCTTTCGGCGAGTCGAACATCACGGGTTTGCCATCGACGAAGTACTGGCCCGAGGTGGGCTGGTGCACGCCGGCAAGCGTCTTGATGAGCGTGGACTTGCCCGCGCCGTTGTCGCCTAGCAGGCAGTGCACCTCGCCGCGCTTCAGGCGCAGCGTGACGTCGTTCAGTGCAATCACCTTGCCGAAGTACTTGCTGACGTTCTCGAGTGCGAGAATCGTGTCGCCGTTTGCGGTGTTGAGCGTATCGGACATTTGAGAGCCTCCGGCTTACGATTGCGCGACGCGGCGGCGCACATAGTGATTGAAGAGCACGGCAATGAGCAGCATCACGCCGAGGAACACGCGGAACCAGTCCGAATCGATGTTCGTATAGGTGATGCCGATCTGCACGACGCCGAAGATGAGCGCGCCGAACGCCGCGCCGATCACCGAGCCGTAGCCGCCCGTGAGCAGCGTGCCGCCGATCACCGCGGCAATGATCGCTTCGAACTCCTTCTGGAGACCGCGGTCGGCGGCGGCGGAGCCGATGTCACACACTTGCAGCACGGCAAAGAGGCACGAGCAGAACGCGGTGAGCATGAAGAGCGAGATCTTCACGCGCTTCACAGGCACGCCCACGTTTTTCGCGGCATTCGAATCGCCGCCCACGGCGAGGATCCAGTTGCCGTAGCGCGTCTTGGCGAGCACGAACGCGCCGATCGCGACGAGCGCGAACCACCAGAGAATCACCTTGGGCACGCCGGGCACGAGCGGCTGGCCGTTGTCGAGCATCTTGCCGATGCCGATATGCGCGAGCGCCACGAAGAGACCCTTGAACGCCGTGCCGTGAAAGAGCAGGTTGGTGACGAAGTCGGCCTTGGCCACGTCGCCCACGCCCGAGACGATCGTGCGGTCGGCGAACATGATCGAGAGCGCGAGTGTCAGGCCGCGCAGGATGAACAGGAACGCGAGCGTGACGATGAACGAGGGCAGCCGCGTGCGCATCACGAGGTAGCCGTTCAGTGCGCCGAGTGCGGTGCAGCCCACGAACGCAAAGAGAATGGAGAGCGCGATGGGCCAGTGGAAGTACATCGTGGGGATCGCCACCATCATGCCGGCGAAGCCGATCATCGAGCCGATCGAGAGGTCGAACTCGCCGGCGATCATGAGCAGGCACGCGCCGACGCTCAGGATGCCCAGGTAAGCGGCAACCTGGGACCAGTTCATCACGCCGTCGAGATCGAACATGCCCGAGCCGCCCGCGCCGATCGCGAAGACGGCGAAGACCAGCACGGTGCCGGAAATCGCGGCGAATTCAGGGCGGCCGAGCAGATGGCCGAACCACGATTCGCGGCGCACGCGTTCGTCGCTGGCGCCCGGTTGCGGCGTGGGCGCGTCTTGAGCGCCGCTCTCCGGTGCGCGCGAGGGGAAGTGTTTACCGGCTACACCCATGATGTCTCCTTTGTAGACCAGAGTTGGTGCAGAGCACTTACTCCGGTCCCATGTAGAACTGTCGACCAGAGCTGACGCTTTAGGGCTTGCACTGGTCCCATGCCTGGTAAGCGGTCGACCGAAGCTTGTTTGACCGCCTCAGTCTCATGCAATGGCGAATACCCGAGCGCATTCCCCGCAAGCAACTGCCTTGCAGTAAAAGCAACACGGCGAATGGCGCGCGGCGAGGCTGGCGAGAGGCGATGGGCATCGGAAGATGCTAGCCGTCGCCGCGCGTGGCTGAAGAAAAACCTAGCGGTATTGACCCGCGTACTTCACAACCTTGTCGAGATTCTCCTTGGTGATGAAGCCCGGGCCCGAGCGGATATTTTTCGGACCATACGAGGGCTGCAGGCCATAGGTTTCGAGGCGCTGCTTGAACTTCGGATTCGCTTCGAGAATCTGGCGGATCTTCTGCGGATCCGTGGTGTGCTCCTTTTTCACGATCGCGAGCACGGCCACCGGGATGTAGCCCTGCAAGTACGGCTGCTGGTCGATCGCGAACTGGATGGTGCCCGCGCGGATCGCCTTCGCAATGTCGTCCGAGAAGTCGAACGTGCAGAAGTAGATCTTGCCCGCGAGGCCCATCTGGTCGATCGCCTTGAGCGTGGCGGCCGCCGGCACCGGGCCGAGCGTGAGGATCGCGCCCGTGTTCGGGTGATTGCGCAGGTATGCGCTCACCTTGGACTGAATTTCCGTCGGGTCCTGGCCCGAGTCGATCGTCGAGGACTTGTAGTCCACGCCGAGCGCTTCGGCGAAGCCGCGGCAACGTTCGAACGAAACGGCGTTGGTGGCGAAGTGGTTCACGCACAGGAACGATTTCACGCCCGCTGCCTTGGCTTTTTCGCCCGCGGCATGGCCTGCCACATATTCAGGCTGGCCCACGTGCATGATCGCGCCGAGCGTCGCGCTTTGCTCCTCGGTGCCCGAGTTGATCGTCACGAGCGGGATCTTCTTTTGCGTGACCTTGCCGATGGAGCTCTTGAGCACATCGAAGTCGGCGATGGTGACGATCACGCCGTCGTAGTTGCGCGCGGCAGCCTGTTCGATCAGGCGCGACATGTCGGCGATGTCGCCGTTGGGGGGATTGCGATAGTCGGTCTCGACGTTCCAGTCTTCGTCGGCCTGCTTGATGGCGTTCTTGATCGTGTTCCACCACGAGTCGGAATCGGGCGCGTGGCTGATCAGCACGAAATGCGCGTCGGCGGCCTGCGCCGTTTGCGCGGCCAGGACGCTCACACCGCTCAGTCCCGCTGCGAGCGCGAGCATTGCGGCCAACCTTCGGAGCATGGTCTTGCCCTTGCGTTGAGTCATTGTCTCCACCTTTCTCGGTCTGTCGTTCGTTCTTGGGGCGAGCGCCGCAGCCGCGCGTTGTCGTGCGGAATCTCGTGAAGCGTTGCGCCTGGTGCCGCGCTCATCGACAAGATTAGGACATCGCCTCGCGACTTGCAACGAAAATTTCATTGCAAATAAAAATGGAAAATCTGTTCCATTCGTGCGTGGCGCTGCCTATAATCGGCTCCGTCGGCATGCCGTGAAATCCAGGCCTGGCAAGGCTTTGCGGCAGTGCGGCAATCAGCAAGGATAACGATCATGGCGGATGACACAACCGACGCCGTAGCGGGCGTGGACGAATTGATGCAGCGCATCGCGCAGGATTACGAGGCGCTGCCGCGTCAGCTGAAAAGCATCGCGACCTACATCGAGCAGCACCGCGCGAGCGTGATGATGGACCGCACGAGCGACATCGCCGCGAGCTGCGGCGTGCATCCCTCGGCCGTGGTGCGCTTTGCGCAGCGCTTCGGCTTTTCGGGCTTCTCCGACCTGCAGGCCGTGTTCCGGCAGGCGTATGCGGGGCAGGGCGCGTCGGCCACGAGCTACCAGCAGCGCATTCGTCAGCTGATCGACGCGAAGGAAGGCGAGGCGAGCCCCGACATGGGCGGCGCCGTCGCGCGCGAGTTCATCGGCGCTTGCCGCAGCGGCCTCGACGAGCTCGAAGCCGGCCTCGACGGCGCGCAGTTCGACGAAGCCGTGAAGATGCTGGAGCAGGCGGACAACATCTACGTGATCGGCGTGCGCCGCTCGTTTCCGGTGGCGAGCTATATCGTCTACGCGCTGCAGCACACGCGCAAGCGCGTGCACCTCGTCTCGGGGCTCGGCGGCATGTACCACGAGCAGATTCGCAGCGTGAAGAAGGGCGACGTGGTGATCGCGATCAGCTTCGCGCCCTACGGCAAGGAAACCCAGTACTGCCTGCGCGTGGCGCAGCAGCATCACGCCAGAACCCTCGTCATCACCGACAGCCAGCTTTCGCCGCTCGCGCGCCACGCGAACGCGCAACTCTATGTGAAGGAGGGGAGCGCGTTTGCGTTCCGCTCGCTCACCAGCACCTTCTGCCTGTGCCAGGCGCTCTTCATCGCGCTTGCGTACCGGCTCGAACTCAACGTGGAAGAATCGACCGACACCGGAGGATACGATGACTAGTGGAGCAAGCGGCGCAGCGAAAACGCTCGATGTGGCGGTGTTCGGCGCGGGGCGCATCGGCCGCATTCATGCGGCGAATCTCGCGCGCCAGCCGGGCGTGCGTCTCAAGTACGTGATCGACGTGAACCGCGAGGCCGCCGCCACGCTCGCCGCGCAGCACGGCGCGCAGGTGGCCGACGTGGACGCCGCGTTCGGCGACGCGTCGATCGGCGCCACGGTGATCTGCTCGAGCACCGATACGCACTCCGAACTGATCCTGAAGTCGGCCGCTGCGGGCAAGCATATCTTCTGCGAGAAGCCCGTCGATCTCACGATCGAGCGCGCACGCGCCTGCGCCGAGGCGGTCGAGCGGGCGGGCGTCGTCGCGATGATCGGCTTCCAGCGCCGCTACGATCCGACGTTTGCCGCGCTCAAGACGCGCCTCGAAGCGGGCGAGATCGGCACGCCGGAAATGCTGATCGTCACGAGCCGCGACCCGGGTGCACCGCCGGTAGAGTACATCAAGCACTCGGGCGGCATCTTCAAGGACATGCTGATCCACGACTTCGACATCTTCCGCTGGATTCTCGACGACGAAGCGCTGACCGTGCACGCCACGGGCAGTTGCCTCTCCGATCCGGCGATTGCCGACGCGGGCGACATCGACTCGACGGCGGTGACGATCCGCACGAAGCGCGGTCGCCTCTGCCAGATCAACACGGCGCGGCGCGCGGCCTACGGCTACGACCAGCGCTTCGAGGTGCTCGGCAGCGAGGGCATGCTCCAGGCCGGCAACATGAAGCCGACCGAAGTAGTCGCGTGGTCGAAAACGGCCGTGGCGCAGGACGTGCCCGAGGCGTTCTTCCTCGAACGCTATCGCGCTGCCTATGCGCGCGAGATGGCGCACTTCCACGAGGCTGTCACGCAGGGCGTGCCGGTGCGCACCACGGTCGCCGACGGTCTGAAGGCGCTCGAACTGGCCGAAGCCGCCTCGCTGTCGTGGCGCGAGGGCCGCGTGGTGACGGTGGGCGGCTGACCCGGATCGCACACAAAGCAAGCGCAGATCAAGCGAGGAGAACAAGGATGCAGGCAATCGATCGTGCCCAGCCGTTGCGCGTGGGCGTGGCGGGACTGGGGAGGTTGGGGCGGCGGCATGCGCAGAACCTGGCGTATCGCGTGCCGGGGGCGACGCTCGCGGCGGCGTGCAGTCCGCTCGAAGCGGATCTCGCGTGGGCGCGCGAGGCGTTGCCCGCCGCGCGCCTGTATGGCGACTACGCCGATCTGCTGGCGGATCATTCGGTCGACGCGGTGTGGCTCGTCACGCCTTCGGCGCTGCACGCCGGGCAGATCGTGCAGGCGCTCGAAGCGGGCAAGCACGTGTTCTGCGAGAAGCCGCTCTCGCTCGACGTGGCCGAATGCGAGCGTGTAGTGAACGTGGCGAGCCGCCACGCTGACCGGCAGGTGACGATCGGTTTCATGCGCCGCTTCGACCCGAGTTATCAGGATGCCTACACAAAAGTGCAGGCGGGCGCGATCGGTCGGCCGTTTCTCGTGCGCTCGCAGACCTGCGATCTCAACGATCCCGAAGGCTTCTTCGTGCGCTTCGCGCCCACCTCGGGCGGCATCTTCCTCGACTGCACGGTGCACGACATCGACGTCGCGCGCTGGCTGCTCGGCAAGCCGCGCGCCACGCGTGTCTACGCGGCGGGCGCGATCGCGCTGCACGAAGGCCTGCGCGAATCGGGCGACGTGGACAACGGCGTGGCCATCTGCGAGTTCGAGGGCGGGCGTCTCGCGATGTTCTATGCTTCGCGCACGATGGCGCACGGCAACGACACGTCGAGCGAGGTGATCGGCACGGCGGGGGGGCTCGCAATCGGGCGCATACCGCGCGCGAATCGCGTGGAGGTGTATGACGCGACGGGCGTGCGCAGCGTTTGCACGCCCACGTTCTTCGACCGGTTCGAAGAGGCGTTCCTGATCGAGGCGCAGGCGTTCGTCGCGGAGGTGGCGGCGCGCAAGGGCGGTGGAGCGCAGAGCGCGAGCCAGGGCGCGACACTCGAAGACGCACTGGAGGCGACGCGCATCGGCCAGGCGCTGCGCGAATCGCTGCACACGGGGGCGGCAGTGACGTTGTGAGCGGTGCGGCAATCGGGAGGCAAGCGGCGACTGGCGTGGCTGCGGTAAAATCGACGCTATTGCCAGCGCCGTCTCACGCCGCGACGGTGCGCCACCGAAGGATCCAACCCCGATGCAGATTCAGGTTCACAAGGAAGTGGATGCGCGCGGGCTGAACTGCCCGCTGCCGATCCTGCGCGCCAAGAAGGCGCTCGCCGACATGGAAAGCGGCCAGGTTCTCAAGGTCCTCGCGACCGATCCCGGCTCGCAGCGCGATTTCGCCGC
>DATBXG010000096.1:0-5037 GCA_036514415.1 Paraburkholderia sp. | reverse complement strand
CCGTTCTCGACGGTGATCGCCAACGTCGACGAGACGCTCGACGCGAAAGACGCGAGCCCCGACGACCGCATCGGCGCGGCCGAAGGCGTGGCCGCGCTCTTTTCCGGCGAGGAATCGGCGGAGTTCTACGAGCGATATCAGGCGCTGCTGCAGGCGAGCCCGGAGATCCTGCATCTGCATGGGACCGTCGTGCCGCTCCTCAACGCGTTGAAGAACTGAACGCGCGGCGCACGGCTTCAGCCGCGCGGCGTCTTGCGCGGCGTCGCTGCCACGCTCGCCTCGCCCGCTCCGCCCGCCGCGCCACCTGCCTTGCCGCGCTTGCCATTGGCGGCCGTGAGACGCCGCCAGAGCGTCGTCTTGCTGATGCCGAGCATCTCGCAAGCGCGGTCGCGATCGCCATTGCAGGCGTCGAGCGCCGCGCGGATTTCGTCGGCTTCGGTGTTGAGGCTGCGCTCGCGCAAGGTAAGCGCACCCTCTCCTGCCGTCGCTGTGTCGCCGCTCGCAGCGCGGCGCGACTCGAACACCTCCGGCGCGATCGAGCGCAGCACGTCCGGCGTCAGCACGTCCTCTTCCGAATCCGCCAGCTCCACCACCATCCGCTCGACCACGTTCTGCAGCTCGCGCACGTTGCCCGGCCACGCGTGACGCGCGAGCGCGCCGCTCACCAGCGCGAGCGTGCGCGCAGCCTCCTCGGGCGTGCGGATGCGCACGGCCACGCGCGGCTCGCGGCGCGAGGCCTGGAACAGCAGCTCGCCCGCCAGCAGCGGGATGTCCGCGCCGCGTTCGCGCAGCGGCGGAATGGCGAGATTGAGGATGTTCAGGCGATAGAAAAGGTCGGCACGAAACTCGCCCGCCTCGATCTGCTCGGTGAGCGCACGGTGCGTGGCGGCGACCACGCGCACGTCCACGCGGGTGGGCTCGGTCGCGCCGAGGCGCACCACCTCGCGCTCCTGCAGCACGCGCAACAGGCGGCTTTGCAACGGCAACGGCATCTCGCCGATTTCATCGAGAAAGAGCGTGCCGCGGTGCGCGGCCTCGATGAGCCCCACCTTGCCGCCGCGCCGCGCACCCGTGAACGCGCCCTCCTCATAGCCGAACAGCTCACTCTCCAGCAGCGCCTCGGGGAACGCGCCGCAATTCATGGCGACGAACGGAAAATCGCGCCGCGCGCTCTCGCGATGAAGGCCCTGCGCGATCATCTCCTTGCCCGTGCCGCTTTCGCCGCGTATCAGCACGGTGGCATCCGACTTCGCGTAGCGCCGCGCGAGTTGGCGCACGCGCTCGATGCCCGGCGACGCGCCGCTCAGGTCGTCCAGGCGATAGCGCGCGACGAACTGCTGCGTGCGCTGGCGCGAACGCAACGTGCGGTCGAGCCGCTCCACGGCGCGCGACTCCTGGAACGTGAGCACGGCGCCCGTGGTCACGCCATTGTCGACGAGCGGCCCGCGATGCACGACATAGCTCACGCCACGCACGGTCTCGAGCGATTCGCCATCGGCTTCCGGCAGCGCGAAGGCAATGTCGGGCGCGAGCGCCGCGAGCGACTGCCCCGCCGCCGACGCCGGATCGATGCCGAGCACGTCCGCGAGCCGCTGGTTGATCGCCTCGATGCGGCCGCGCGCATCGAGCGCCACCACGCCATCGCGCAGGTGCTGAAGCACGCTGTCGAGGCGCTGACGGCGCTGCGTCTCGCGCCAGGTGGCCTGCACGAGTTCGAGCGCGTTGTCGAAAGCAGCGCGCACCGAGGGCCGCGAATAGACGAAAAACGGCACGAGCCCGAGCCGCGCAGCGAGATCGTTGACGAGGCCCGGCCCCACGACCGCGCCCACGCCGCGATCGCGCAGGTCGAGCACGCAGGCTTCGGCGTCCTGCACCGTGCGGTACTGGCCGAACACCACGTCGATGCCATAGGCGCTGGCAAAGCGCCGTACCTCGACGGGCGTCTCGCCATAGGTGACGAGCGCGACGAGGTCGGCTTCACGCTTCGCGCGAGCCAGCGCCTGCATCACGTCGAAGCCGGTGGGCTGCACGAGCACGACGGGCACGTCGATGCGCGCCTTCAGATAGGTGCCGTTCGAGCCCGCCGCCACCACGACGTCGGGCCGCTGGTTCGGCCCGGCAGCGGCGATTTCGGCGACCGCCTCCTCGAAGCCGCGCGGCACCACGCGCAGGTCCGCGAGTTCGTCGTATTCGCGGGCGATGTCGCGAAAGAGGTCGCGCAGACGGCTGATGCCCATGGCCCAGACGCGCGGGCGGATAGCGGAGGAAGCGGGAGCGGGAAAGCGGTTCATGATGTCCAACTAATGTCCAACTGCGCGGTCGCGATGCCGCCCGGCAGGCGCTCACAAATCGGTCGACAGGCGGATTTCACATTATCACGCGTCGATTTCATTTTTGAAATCTCGATTTCACCATGGAAATCGGGGCCGGCATCCGGGTTCGGAAAATCCGACGCAAAATCAATGCGTTAGCCACGTCACAACGAACTGGCACGCTATCTGCAACATGAGTCGGCGATTCAATTGGAGACATCACGCATGAACAGCAAATCCCCCGCAAGCGCCGGCGCGAAATTCCGCGCGGCCGTGGCCGCCGAGCAACCGCTGCAGGTCGTCGGCGCCATCACCGCGTATGCGGCCAGGCTTGCCCAGTCGACCGGCTTCAAGGCCGTTTATCTGTCGGGCGGCGGCGTGGCCGCCAACTCGCTCGGCGTGCCTGACCTCGGCATCAGCACCATGGACGACGTGCTGATCGACGCGCGCCGCATCACCGACGCCGTGGATATTCCGCTGATGGTCGACATCGACACCGGCTGGGGCGGCGCCTTCAACATCGCGCGCACGATCAAGTCGTTCATCAAGGCCGGCGTGGCGGCCGTGCACCTCGAAGACCAGGTCGGTCAGAAGCGCTGCGGCCATCGCCCGAACAAGGAAGTCGTGGCGACCGACGAGATGGTGGACCGCGTGAAGGCCGCCGTGGACGCGCGCACCGACGACCAGTTCGTCATCATGGCCCGCACCGACGCGGCCGCCGCCGAAGGACTCGACGCGGCGATCGAGCGCGCCATCGCATATGTCGAAGCCGGCGCGGACATGATCTTCCCGGAAGCCATGCGGACGCTCGACGACTATCGCCGCTTCAAGGCCGCCGTGAAGGTGCCGATCCTCGCGAACCTGACCGAGTTCGGCACGACGCCGTTCTTCACGACGTCGGAACTGCGCGAGGCAAACGTCGATATCGCGCTGTATTGCTGCGGTGCGTATCGCGCGATGAATGCCGCTGCGCTCAATTTCTACGAGACCGTGCTGCGCGACGGCACGCAAAAGGCCGCTGTGCCGACGATGCAGACGCGCGAAGATCTCTACAAATATCTTGGCTATCACGCGTACGAGGACAAACTCGACGCGCTGTTCGCCGGCAACAAGTAATGGCATCTGGAGGAAGACACATGAGCGAAGCAGACAACAGCACGACGAACGCGGGTGCGTTCAAGCCGAAGAAATCCGTGGCCCTGTCGGGCGTGACGGCGGGCAACACTGCGCTGTGCACGGTCGGCAAGACGGGCAACGACCTGCACTACCGCGGCTACGACATCCTCGACATCGCGGGCGCCTGCGAATTCGAGGAAGTCGCGTACCTGCTCGTGCACGGCAAGCTGCCCAACGCCGCCGAACTCGCCGCCTACAAAACGAAGCTGAAAGCGCTGCGCGGCCTGCCCGCGAACGTGAAAGCCGCGCTCGAATGGATTCCCGCCGCCGCGCATCCGATGGACGTGATGCGCACGGGCGTCTCCGTGCTCGGCACCGTGCTGCCCGAGAAAGACGATCACAACCTGCCGGGCGCGCGCGATATCGCCGACAGGCTGATGGCCTCGCTCGGCTCGATGCTGTTGTACTGGTATCACTACTCGCACAACGGCAAGCGCATCGAAGTCGAAACCGATGACGACTCGATCGGCGGCCACTTCCTGCATCTGCTGCATGGCGTCGAGCCGCCGAAGTCGTGGGTCGATGCGATGCACGTGTCGCTGAACCTGTACGCCGAGCACGAATTCAACGCGTCGACCTTCACGGGCCGCGTGATCGCGGGCACGGGTTCGGACATGTATTCGGCCATCACGGGCGCGATCGGCGCGCTGCGCGGGCCGAAGCACGGCGGCGCCAACGAGGTCGCGTTCGAAATCCAGTCGCGCTACCAGACGCCCGATGAAGCGGAAGCCGACATCCGCCGCCGCGTGGAGAACAAGGAAGTCGTGATCGGCTTCGGCCACCCCGTGTACACGATCTCCGATCCGCGCAACAAGGTGATCAAGGAAGTCGCGAAGAAGCTGTCGAAGGAGCAGTCGAACATGAAGCTGTTCGACATCGCCGAGCGGCTCGAAAGCGTGATGGGCGACGTCAAGAAGATGTTCCCGAACCTCGACTGGTTCAGCGCCGTGTCGTACCACATGATGGGCGTGCCGACGGCCATGTTCACGCCGCTGTTCGTGATCTCGCGCACCTCCGGCTGGGCCGCGCACATCATCGAGCAACGCGTCGACAACAAGATCATTCGGCCGAGCGCGAATTACACGGGACCGGAGAATTTGAAGTTCGTGGCGCTAAATAGGAGAAAATAGCGTCCGCTGTGCGCTCTCGGGGCGCGTGCAGTACCCCGGCGGTCGCAATTTCGCAACCGCGCACTGTTTAAACTTTTTGAAATTAGATAGAAAGGTTCTCTCCCATGAAAAAACTGCTGATCGCTACCGTTATTGGCGCTCTGTCTTCGACACTGCTGGTGACGGCGCCCAGCGCGTTCGCACAATCGTCGACCACGACGACGCATGCAAAACCGAAGGCACCGCAGCCCAAGCGCCTGATCAAGCGCAAGCCGAATCCGGCCAAGGAAGCCAAGGTCGATCCGATTCCGGAAGGCGCGGAAAAATGGTCGTGCAACGAAGGTCTCTCGTTCGAAATGAAGGGCGACATGAAGCGCGACCAGATCGTCACCGTCCACTGGGGCAACAAGAACTACAACCTGCCGCGTGAAACCACGACG
>DATBXG010000095.1:0-5435 GCA_036514415.1 Paraburkholderia sp. | reverse complement strand
GCGGTCGTCGGTGCCGAGCCAGTTGTCACGCGAAGGCGGCGCGGGATTCGGCACCTTCGAGAAATAATTGAGCGAGTCGTAGTAGTAGCGATTCAACGGATAGATCGCGAAGTTGCCCGGCGCATCGAAGCGATGCTTGATGTACGGATCGAGATAGTCCGCGGGCGTCGGGAAGTCGCCGCCGAAGGTCGTCTCCGCGTAGGTCTTCGCGAGCGGGAAATAGTAGTGACCGTCATAGCGCACGACGAGCGGCTTGTCGTTCGACCACAGCGGCGCTGCGAGGCTCGCCGCGAACGCGATGACGAATACGATCAGACTCCAGTAACCGAGGCGCTGCTGCCTGAAGCGCAGCCACACGCGGCGCGCGGGCGACGGCGACACGAACGCGCGCACGGGCTGCGCGCGCGAGATTTCGGCATCTGTACGAACGCGGCTCAAATCAGCGCTCCAGTTGTTCGAATTGAATGCGTGGATCGACCCACACATAGCAGAGATCGGAGATGAGTTTGGTCGCGAGTCCGATCAGCGTGAAGAGATAGAGCGTGCCGAGCACGACGGGATAATCGCGCCGCACCACGGATTCATACGACAGCAGCCCCAGGCCGTCGAGCGAAAACAGCGTTTCGATCAGCAGGCTGCCCGTGAAGAACGCGCCGATGAACGCCGCCGGAAAACCGACGATCAGCGGCAGCAGCGCGTTGCGGAACACGTGCTTCCACAGCACGCGCCGCTCCGAGAGCCCTTTCGCCCGCGCGGTCAGCACATATTGCTTGCGGATTTCGTCGAGGAACGCGTTCTTCGTGAGCATCGTCACGACGGCGAAACTGCCGACCACCGATGCGACGATGGGCAGCGTGATGTGCCACAGATAATCGAGTACCTTGCCGACGACGCTCAGCTGATCCCAGTTGTCGGATGTGAGATTGCGTAGCGGGAACAGTTGCAGAAACGTGCCGCCGCCGAACAGCACGAGCAGCAGCACACCGAGCACGAAGCCCGGAATCGCATAGCCGATCAGCACGACCAGACTCGTCGCGAGATCGAAGCGCGAGCCGTTGCGCACCGCCTTGGCGATGCCCAACGGCACCGATATCAGGTAGGTGAGAAAGAAGGTCCACAAGCCGATGCTGATCGAGACCGGCAGCTTCGAGATGACGAGCGACCACACGCTCTGGTGATGGAAATAGCTCTGCCCGAGGTCGAAGCGCGCGAAGCGCCCGAGCATCAGGAAATAGCGTTCGAGCGGCGGTTTGTCGAAACCGTACAGCTGCTTGAGTTGCGCGATCTGCTGCGCGTCCACGCCGGAATGCGCGCGCATGCCGAACGGCATGCCCTGCTCCGCGCCCCGTCGCAACTCGCGCACCGCCTGCTCGACGGGGCCGCCCGGCACGAACTGGATCACGCCGAAGGTCAGCGTGAGCACGCCAAGCAGCGTCGGGATCATCAGCAGCAGGCGTTTGACGATGTAGCTCCACATGATTTCGATGCTTTCCGTCGTGTCCGTTGTTAATGACCAGCCGCTTGCGGCCCGGGCTGCGGCTTGAACCACCACGTCGAGATGATCCAGTCGTTCGCGCCATAGTACAGCGGCAATTTCGCCGGATACGCCAGCGCGTTCCTGTACGCCACGCGGTGCGTCGCGCTGTACCACTGCGGCACCACATAGTAGCCGTGCATCAGCAGTCGGTCGAGCGCATGCGTGGCGTCGAGCAGTTGCTGGAGCGTCTGCGCCTGGGTGAGCGCCTTGAGGATCGCATCGACTGCCGGCGACTTCACGCCGAGCAGATTGCCCGAGCCCGGCTCGTCGGCGGCCTTGCTGCCGAAGCGGTCGACCTGCTCCGCGCCGGGCACCTGCACGTCGGGGAACTTGATGGTCGTCATGTCGAAGTCGAAGGCGTCGAGCCGCTTCTGGTACAGCGCGTAATCGACCGAACGATAGTTCACGCGAATGCCGAGACGCGCGAGCGCCTGGGTGTACTGCGCCATGATCGGCGCCCACTGGGCGGACGCGCTCGTGTCGTCGAGCACTTCGAACGTGAACGGCTCGCCCTTCGCGTTGCGCAGCGCGCCGTCGCGATAGGTCCAGCCCGCCTCGGCAAGAAGCGCGCGCGCCTTGAGCAGGTTCGCGCGCAGCGAACCGGGCGGGCTCGTGTCCGGCTGCACGGGCGCCGGGCCGAACACGGCCGGATCGAGCACGTCGCGCCACGGCTCGAGCAACGCGAGCTCGCCGGGCGACGGCAGGCCCTTTGCCTGCAACTGCGTGTTCGCGAACCAGCTGTCGATGCGACGGTACTGGCTATAGAACAGCATACGGTTGAGCCACGGGAAATCGAGCGCGAGATCGAGCGCGCGGCGCACGCGTACGTCCTGAAACGCGGGCTTGCGCAGGTTCAGGACGAAGCCCTGCATGCCGGTGCCGTTGTGCTGCGGGAACTCGCGCTTGATGAGCTCGCCGCTTTCGAAACGCTTGCCGACATCGCGCCGCACCCAGTTACGCGCGACGTATTCGACGAGCGCGTCATACTCGCCGGCCTTGAAGGCTTCGAGGCGCGCCACGTCGTCCGAATAGAGCTTGAACGTAATGCGCTCGAAATTGTTGGTGCCCACGCGCACGGGCAAATCCTTGCCCCAGTAATCCGGATCGAGCTTGTAGGTGATCGTGCGCCCGTTCGAGTAGCGGTCGATCACATATGGGCCGCTGCCGATCGGCTGCTCGAACGCGAGCTGATCGAAGGCGATGCGGCTGCCGTCCGGGCGCAGACCCCACTTGTGCGAGAACACCGGCATGCCGCCCGCGATGAGCGGCAGCTCACGGTTGTTGGTACGGAACTCGAAGCGGATGGTCGAGGGATCGACCACCACCGCACGCTTGATCTCGCTGAAATACGCCTGCATGGAGGGCGCGGCCTGGCGGCTCTTGAGCGTCTCGAGCGAGAACTTCACGTCTTCGGCCGTCACGGGGTCGCCGTTCGAGAAGCGCGCCTTCGGATTGATGTGGAACGTCACCGAAAGCGCGTCGGGCGCGATGCGGATGTCGTCGGCGAGCAGACCATAGGCGGAGGCCACTTCGTCGAGGCTACCCGTCGTGAGGCTCTCGAACAGCATGCCGAGCCCCGGCGCCGCGTTGCCGCGCAGCGTGAACGGGTTGAACTTGTCGAAACTCGTGAGGCGGTCGGGATTGGCGAGGACGAGCGTGCCGCCCTTGGGCGCATCGGGATTGACGTAGTCGAAGTGCGCGAATCCTTGCGAATATTTGGGCTCGCCATATTGCGCGATGGCGTAGACCGCGTGCGCGGACGGCATGGCCATCAGCCCGAACGCAAGCGCCACACACGCCGCCGCCAGCCTCTTGCCAAGTGCGAGCCGCCCCGCAGGACCGGTTGCTCCAGGCGCGCCGGGCGCCGTCCTGCCTCTCGTTCCTGTCCTCATAGATCGGTATTTGTCCGGGGTGCCTTGTCAGTTGTGAGAGAATTCTACCCAAACCACGCGGCGCCGCCCCTACAGGCGCCTGGCGCATTGACCTGATTTAGGAGAATTCATGGGCTTCCTCGCTGGCAAACGCATCCTGTTGACCGGCCTGCTGTCGAACCGTTCGATTGCATACGGCATCGCACAAGCGTGCAAGCGCGAAGGCGCGGAACTGGCGTTCACGTACGTCGGCGACCGCTTCAAGGACCGCATCACCGAGTTCGCGCAGGAGTTCGGCAGCGATCTCGTGTTCCCCTGCGATGTGGCCGACGACGCACAGATCGAGGCCCTCTTCGCCGACCTCAAGCAGCACTGGGGCACGCTCGACGGCCTCGTCCACTCGATCGGCTTCGCGCCGCGCGAGGCGATTGCGGGCGACTTCCTCGAAGGCATGACGCGCGAGAACTTCCGCATCGCGCACGATATTTCGGCCTACAGCTTCCCGGCGCTCGCCAAGGCCGCGCAGTCGATGCTCGCCGACAACGCGTCGCTGCTCACCCTCACCTATCTCGGTGCGGAACGCGCCATCCCGAACTACAACACGATGGGTCTCGCGAAGGCCTCGCTCGAAGCCAGCGTGCGTTACCTCGCGGTTTCGCTCGGCGGCAAGGGCGTGCGCGTCAACGGCATTTCGGCCGGCCCGATCAAGACGCTCGCGGCGAGCGGCATCAAGAGCTTCGGCAAGATTCTCGACTTCGTCGAGCAGAACGCTCCGCTGCACCGTAACGTGACCATCGAGCAGGTCGGCAACACCGCCGCGTTCCTGCTCTCCGATCTCGCAGGCGGCGTGACCGCGGAGATCGTGCATGTCGACTCGGGCTTCAACGCCGTGGTCGGCGGCATGGCCGGCCTCGACTAAGCCTGGCTTCACGTTGCACACGCCTCGTTGCGTGTGCAACGGCCGCAAAACAAAAGCCGCCCCGTGGGGCGGCTTTTGTTTTGGCGCGGCGCCTCGATGTGCATCGCGCCTGCAGCCTGTCGCTGGCTGAGAGCGCGGCTCCTGGGCAACTTAGTGCCAGTGTCCCGGAGGACCACCGTGCTCCCGATCATAGTGGCCACGGCCATGGTCGTAATCGCCACGGTCGTAATCGCCATGGTGGCGATACCAGTCGTCGCGGCCCCAGTAGCGGCGGCCGTCCCAGTAGCGGTCGCCGTGCCAGCCGATCACGATGGCCGGCGGCACTGCATAGACCGGTGCCGGTTGATAGACGACCGGCGGCGGGGGCGGCGGCACGTAAACCGGCTGCGGTGCGACATAAACCGGGGCCGGAATACCGATGTTGACACCAACGCTCACGCCAGCCATGGCAGCACTCGATGCGCCAATAGCCACGCCCCCGAGCAGCATTGCAACAACACGTGGAAACTTCATGGACTCACCTTTCGGGTTTGATGTTTTGTTGAAACGAATATAGCGCAGGGCTTCCGGCCCGCGTATTTCAAACTTGTAATAACTGATGCACAAACCTGCCACGCGTTCGATGCCGTAACGTCTCGTTACACTGGCTGCGGTAGGGCGGCAACGCCCGGGAGAATAGCATCGCTGGCGCCAGGCGGGTCGACAGGCCTGCGAACCACTTTCCACGTATCGACGCGGGAACAAAAACTATTGCTCCCAGCAGCGACTATGGCGATTTGCTTTGCATTCCTGATCATTGTTCGCGGGACAGCCACAGCTCGCGGAACGCTTGAATCGGTGAGGTGAAAATTCAGCGCGCCGCCGGTCTCCGGCTTCACTCATCAAGCAATTCTCGCCCCGAAAAAACAAAAACCCCGCAAGCCGAGACTTGCGGGGTTTCCACCGCCATTACTGGCGGAGACGGAGGGATTCGAACCCTCGATCCAGGTTTTGGCCCAGATGCTCCCTTAGCAGGGGAGTGCCTTCGACCTCTCGGCCACGTCTCCCGAAAACTTCGTTCGCGCCAGGGAGGCAGCGCAACGAAGCCAAGATAATAGCGGGTTAGCGC
>DATBXG010000094.1:0-2376 GCA_036514415.1 Paraburkholderia sp. | reverse complement strand
GGCCCCTCGACGCTCACGCAGGAAGAGCTCGACCGCGTCTCGCAGTATTTCGAGCCGCCGGCTTACGAAAAGATCGCCGACACGGATACCTCGTACGAGAAGCATCTGCTGGAAGACCGCGCGTTCGCGCGCTGGGTCGAGCGCAACGTGCGCCCGCACCGCGTGCCGGGCTATGCGTCGGTGACGCTGTCGCTGAAGCCGCGCAACATCGCGCCGGGCGACGCCACCGATGCGCAAATGGAAGCCGTGGCCGACTGGGCCGACGAATACTCGTTCGGCCAGATTCGCGTCTCGCACGAACAGAACCTGATCCTCGCCGACGTCAAGAAGCGCGACCTCTTCGCACTGTGGGAAAAGGCGAGGAGCCAGGGTTTCGCGACCGCGAACATTGGCCTTCTGACCGACATCATCGCGTGCCCGGGCGGCGACTTCTGCTCGCTCGCCAACGCGAAGTCGATCCCCATCGCGCTTGGCATCCAGGAGCGCTTCGACAACCTCGATTTCGTCTACGACCTCGGCGACCTGTCGCTCAACATCTCGGGTTGCATGAACTCGTGCGGTCACCACCACGTCGGCAACATCGGCATTCTGGGCGTGGACAAGGACGGCGCGGAGTGGTACCAGGTGTCGCTCGGCGGTGAGCAGGGCAACGGCGCCAACGGCGCGCGCCTTGGCCGCGTGATCGGCCCGTCGTTCTCGGCCGAAGAGATGCCCGACGTGATCCAGAAGGTGATCGACACGTTCGTCGAACTGCGCATCGACGGCGAGCGTTTCATCGACACGTACGACCGCATCGGCATTGCGCCCTTCAAGGAGCGCGTGTACGCCTCGCGCCATCCGGCCCACGCTTAACGTGCGCAACTACAGCACGCAACGAGATACGAGATTCGAGCAATGGCATTGATCATCAAAAAACGCGAGATCGTTGAAGACAACTGGCAAGTCGTGCGTGCGGCCGAAGACGGTGCGCTGCCCGAGGTAGCCGCGCTGCCGGCCGGCAAGGTGCTGGTCCCGCTCGCGCTGTGGCAGGCCGGGCGCGACGCGCTCGTCGCCTCGCGCGGCAAGGACGAACTCGGCGTGTGGCTCGCGCCGGACAGCGAGCCGGCCGACATCGCCGGCGACTTCGACAAGCTCGCGCTGATCGGCGTGGACTTCCCTGTGTTCCGCGATGGCCGCGGCTTTTCGATTGGCCGTCTGTTGCGCGAGCGCTATGGTTACCAGGGCGAGCTGCGCGCAATCGGCGACGTGCTGCGCGACCAGCTGCGCTTTCACGAGCGCTGCGGCTTCGATTCGTTCGCCGTGCGCGCCGACAAGGACATCCACGACGCGCTCAAGGCGTTCACGGAGTTCACGGTGCAGTACCAGGGCGCGTTCGACGAGCCGTCGCCGCTGTTCCGCCGCCGCCTCGCTCAACAAGGCGCTGCAGCATGAGCACCGCTTCTTCCACGCCAGCCAGCGAAATCACGGCTGACTTGCAAGCGAAGATCGAGCGCCTCGACGCGCTGCTCGATTCCATCGCCGCACGCCACGCCACCGTGAAGCTAGCCAGCAGCCTCGCTGCCGAAGACATGCTGCTCACCCACGCGATCCTCTCGCGCGGCGTGAAAATCGGCATCTTCTCGCTGAACACCGGTCGCCTGCATGCGGAAACACTCGGCATGATCGACGCGGTGCGTGAGCGCTACGGCTACGAGATCGAGCAGTTTCATCCGCAGCAGGATGCCGTGGACGAATACGTCAGCCAGCACGGTCTGAACGCGTTTTACGAGAGCGTGGACCTGCGCAAGCGCTGCTGCGAGATCCGCAAGGTCGAGCCGCTGAACCGCGCGCTCTCGGGTGTTTCCGCCTGGGTCACGGGCCAGCGCCGCGAGCAGTCGGTCACGCGTGCGGAACTGCACGAGGAAGAACGCGACGAAGCCCGCAGCATCGACAAGTTCAATCCGCTCGCGGACTGGACCGAAGCCGATGTGTGGGCCTACCTGCGCGCCAACGACGTGCCAGTGAACCCGCTGCATGCGCGCGGCTACCCGAGCATCGGCTGCGAGCCCTGCACGCGCGCGATCCGTCCCGGCGAGGACAGCCGCGCGGGCCGCTGGTGGTGGGAATCGCGCGACACGAAGGAATGCGGCCTGCATATCACGTCTGTGTCTGCCATTCCGGTCGTCGAAGTGTCATCCATCGGCCAGCCGAACTAAGATTCAATCTTGTCGCGCCGGCTCAATGACCGGCGCGCCATCGAATACCGAGTACTGCGTGCCCCGTTAAAGGGGCGCGAATCAACGAAGGATCCGAACATGAGCACCACGCTCGACTCAGCAGTGAACGCACCGCTCCAGGTCACGGCGAACCGCATGGACCATCTCGACTGGCTCGAAG
>DATBXG010000093.1:0-4495 GCA_036514415.1 Paraburkholderia sp. | reverse complement strand
CAGCCCGAGATCCGCCTCTCGGCTGACCGCGCGACACCCTACGGCCGTGTCGCGAAGCTGCTCTCGGAGGCGAGCGCAGCGGGACTCGCGAAGGTCGGCTTCGTGACCGAGCCCGATGCGCAGCGCCGCGACGACTAACGGCTAGAGCTTCATGCGCTGCAGAATTTGATCGTTGAGCACGAAACGATGGAAAAGCGCCGCGGCCACATGCAGGCAGATGAGCGCGAACAGCACCCACGCCAGCACGCTGTGAACGTCGCCCATGGCGTGCCCGAACGACGAACCCGCAGGCGAGAGCGCAGGCAAGGGGATGGCGGCGAACAGCGTGACGGCCCACGCGCGCGACGACGCGTTGATCCACCCGAGCACGGGCACCGCAACGAGCAGGCCATAAAGGCCGACATGCGTGAGGCTTGCCACGGCGCGCATGAGCGGCGTCTGGTCGACGGGCGGCGGACGGTGCGTCGCGCGCCAGATCAGACGGCACGCCATCGCGGCGATGAGCGCCGAGCCGACGCCCAGGTGCCACGCGATTTCACCCTCCGGGCGCGTGTCGCGGTGCACGTCCGGCATGGTCCAGCCGATGACGAACTGCGCCGCCACGAGGGCGACGATAAGCCAGTGCAGCAGACGCGCTACGAGGTCATAACGTGAGTCGGTGGCGTATTGCATGGGGGCTCCTTGCGCTGAAACGCTAGGTTGAAACCGTGGATTCTAGAAAGCGGAGGTTAAGGGAACATTAAGCGGACCTGGCCGGCCTAAAGCGCCACTTCTGCGGAGACGGCGTCCCACGGCGCGCTCAGGCGGTTGCCTTCACGCACGATCATCCCCGCGGTCTCCAGCGCCACCACGTCTTCGTGCACGCGCTTGTAGTCGCGGCCGAGCGACTCGGCGAGCGCCTTGATGCTTTCGGCGCCCTGGCGATGCAGATGACGCAGCAGCTCCAGCCGTTTGGGTGTGAGGGTGGAGGTGAGCGCTTCCCACGAGAGGAACGTGACGTTCCGCTCCTCGATGTTCTCACCCGCCTGTGCGCGCTTGAAGGCGGTGGCGAAGCGGTCGCCCATGTCGCGCAGACTACCTACATTTACGCTCAGTTTTCTCATGTTCCGCTCCTTTCGCGTTCCACGTCGTCCAGGAAGTCCGACACCATGCGATCGACGGTGGAAAACGCGTAGGGTTCCTCGCGATCGCGATAGTGCCGGTGGTCGCCCTTTCCACGCTCGTTGTCGTAGCCGACGATGCGCTGACCCATCCGCCCATAGAACAGGCTGTACTTGAGACCATGGGGGCGTTCGCCATCCGGCTCAGGCAGGCGCCAGATTCGCATTTCGACAATCGCGCCGTCGGGGAAGACCGTCCGGTCCTCGAACAGCAACGTTGCTCGTCGTTTCATATGGCGTACGATGCCATAACCTGGTGTATGGCGTCAAGCGCCATACGGTACGCCGTTATCCCCGCTCAAAGCCACATCCCACCCTGGCGCTCGTTCGGCTCGTGCGCGAGCGCGTCGAAGTCGTGAATCCAGTCGAGGTGATGGAGCACGCCCTCGCGCGAGCCGAGCCGGGCATTGCGCTCGTGGGCAGCGGGACCATCGGGCAGATGCAGCACATCCGCCGTGGAAATCGAAGCGTACTGCACCTTGCGCGTGCGGCCCCGGCGCAGGCGTTCGTAGGCTTCCTGCGCTTCGCGCCAGTTGCCCGGCCCCGCTTTGGCCAGCTGCGCGGCCAGCACCACGGCATCTTCGATGGACTGGTTCGCGCCCTGGCCGTGGTGCGGCACGAGTGCGTGCGCGGCGTCGCCGATCAGCGTCACGCGGCCCTTGCTCCAGCGCCCGAGCGGGGGACGGTGGAAGAGGCCCCAGCGCTGGCTGATCGGCACCGCCGTGATCATCTGCACGACGGCCGGATGCCAGTCCTTGAACAGGCGCAGTTGCTCGCCCTCGGTGGCGGGCGTCACCCACTCGCGCGACGGCCACGGCGAGGGGTGGCGCTCGACCAGCAGGAAATTCTGGTCGCCCTTGTCGCCAATCGGGTAGTGCAGCAGATGGCCGCCGGGCCCAACCCAAAATTGAATGGTCTCGGGATCGGGCAACAGGTCGAGGCGCTCCGCCGGCACCACGCCGCGAAAGCCCGAGCAGCCCGAATACAGCACGTCGTCGTAGCCCAGCATCCAGCGCCGCGTGATCGAGCGCGCGCCGTCCGCGCCGATCACCAGATCGGCCTCGACGCGTTGGCCGTTCGCGAACGTCAGGCTCACGCGATCGGGATGCTGTGCGAGATCGACCAGCCGATGGCTGAGCTTGATGCGCTCGGGCCCGACCGCGCTCGATAGCACAGCCTGCAGATCGGCGCGATGCACACCCCAATACGATCCGCCAAATTGCTCGCGATAGTCCGGTGCGCCGCGATGATGGCCGATCAGGGCGCCGCTGCGTCCGTCACGGTAGATGAGTGCGGGCACTTCCGCGCACACCTTTTCGAAGGCCGGGCGCAGGCCCATGCGTTCGTAGAAGCGCGTGGCGTTGGCCGAGAGCGCGACGGCCGCGCCCACTTCGCGCAGTTCGTCGGTCTGTTCGTAGAGCTGCGCGTCGATGCCATGCTCGCGCAGCGCGAGCGCCAGCGTGAGGCCGCCAATGCCGGCGCCGACGATCGCAATCTTCAGGTCCATCTGCTTCATGACTGTGTCTCCGATATCCAGATTTATAGCTCGCGGCCGTCATGGGCCGCGCGGGTTCACACGGGTTGGCAATGCCGCATGCCGTGTCTGCCGTGTCCGCCGTGTTCTTATTGTCAGCAGCTGACATTCATTCCACAATAAAATGGAGCGAATCTGCTTCATCACTGGAATGAATGTATGGAACTGGGCGATCTCGACCTCAATCTGTTGCTGCTCTTTCATCGGCTCATGCAGGAGCGGCGCGTGGCGAGCGTGGCCGAGCAGATGAACATGAGCCAGCCCGGCGTGAGCAACGCGCTCGCGAAGCTGCGGCGCCTGCTGGGCGATCCGCTCTTCGTGCGCGGGCCGGGCGGCGTCGTGCCCACGCCGTTCGCGCTGCGTCTCGCGGAGCCCGTTGCGCAGGCGCTCGCCACGCTGCATGGCGCGCTCAATCCCGTGACGGGCTTCGATCCGCTGCGCGCCACGCGCACCATGACGATCGGCATGACCGATATCGGCGAGGTCGTGTTCCTGCCCGCGCTGCTCGAGCGCCTCTCGCGCGTGGCGCCGGGCGTCGCGCTCAATACCGTACGCAACACGGGCGTCAATCTCAGCGAAGAGATGGCCGGCGGCCGCGTCGATCTCGCCATTGGCTTGCTGCCGCAGCTCAAGGGCGGCTTCTATCAGCGGCGGCTTTTCGATCAGCGCTATGTCTGCCTCTTCAGGCGCGGCCATCCGCTGGAGGACACCGCGCTCACGCTCGCGGCCTGGCGCGAAGCGGAGCACCTGGTCGTGGTGTCGGCCGGCACCGGGCACGGTCAGGTGGACGAGTGGCTGAAGCGGCGCGGCGTGAAGCGCCAGGTGCGGCTCACGGTGCCGCACTTCATGAGCGTGGGCTACATCCTCGAACGCACGGATCTCATCGCCACGGTGCCTGAACGGCTCGCGCTGCAACTGGCCAAGCCGTTTTCGCTGGGCATGCGCGCGCTGCCCATGACGCTGCCCGCCGCGCCCATTCATCTGCTCTGGCACGCGCGCGTGCAGCACGACGAAGGCAACCGCTGGCTGCGCGAACTCGTGATCGAACTCTTCGCGGATGCGGGCGCGCCCGCTCGCAAGCGCAGCGGCGCAACGCGCGCGTAGGCACGTCGCCCTCGCCCGGCGTAGCCTGGTCCGTGAGCAAGCGCTTTAGTGGAACTTGCCCGCGCGCTGTGTCGCCGCGGGAAACTGCCGCGTTTCGCGCACCGAACGCGGATGCCACAGGCGCGCGCCGCCCTCGATGCCGCGGTCGTTCGGCACGGTCGCCACATTGGGCGGCAGATCGAACGCGAGGCGAGCCGCGTTGCCCCCGCCAATCCACAGCTTGTCGTAGTGCACGAGCGATTCGAGAATGCCGATGATCTTCCCGACGCGTGCGTTCCAGCGCTTGATGCCGACCTTGTGGCGAGCGGCGTCGCCGATGTACTCGTCGTATGCGCGCTTCCTGCTGACCGGATGATGCGCGAGTTCGAGGTGAGGCATCAGTTCGCCGTCGCGGAACATCGCCGTGCCAACGCCCGTGCCGAGCGTCATGACGAATTCCAGGCCGTGCCCTTCGATGGCGGCGAGGCCCTGCATTTCCGCGTCGTTGATCATGCGCACCGACGCAATGCCGAGCCGCTCGCCCAGCATCCGCGCGAGCGGCACGTCCTTCCAGCCTTTCGGGCCGAGATGCGGCGCCGTGAGCACATGATTGTTGCGCACGAAACCAGGAAAGCCGATCGAGGCGTGCGTCGACGGATACGCTTTGAGCAGCGGTTCGACGAGCGTTTCGAGCGTATCCACGAGCAAGTCGGGCGGG
>DATBXG010000092.1:0-3914 GCA_036514415.1 Paraburkholderia sp. | reverse complement strand
TCCGTTCGCCGACGCCGCTGCGGCTGGCGCAGGGAAAGAGGGCTGGCGTCTCGCCGGCATCCTCCAGGATCGGCAGCGCATCGTCGCGCTGGTGGAAACGCCCGAAGGCGTCGTGACCGCGCAAGCGGGGCAGCCGATCGGCGGCGGACGCGTCGTCGAGGTCGGGCCGGCGCGCGTCGTCGTCTCAGCGGGCGGCGCCACGCACGCGCTCGGCTGGGCGGAGGCGGCGAAATGAACGCGATCCGGTTTGGAGCGAGTTTGCTCGGCGCGGCATTGTCCGGCGTTGCCGCAGGGGCCGTGGTGCCGTTGCCGCAGCCCGCATGGGCGCGATCTCTGGCGGCGGTCGCGCACTACGAAGCGACGCCATTGCCTGCCGGGGCGGATGTGGCCGCCCCGGCACAATGGATCGCCAATCCGTTCACGGGAGGCAGCGATGCCGCTATGCCCGAAGACGGTTCGCCAGGAAACGGGGATCGCGCCGCTGCCTTGACGCCGTCTGCCGCGCAACCTGCGAAGGAGCCGGGCAGCGACGCGCCGGCGGCCGCGCAACTCGAAGGGCCGCCTGTCCCTCTGCGCGCGCCGATGCGCCTTGGCGATCCCGCAGCGGCAAACGACGGCTTGCCGCCCGACCGTCCGATCACGCTCAATTTCCAGCGCGCGGAACTGACGGCGGTTCTGCATGCGTTCGCCCAGTTCACGAAGCTCAATATCGTCGCAAGCGAACGTGCGCGCGGGCAGGTCACATTGCGCCTCGATCGCGTGCCATGGCGCACCGCGTTCGACCTGCTCCTGGAGGCGAACGGGCTCGCGATGTCGCGCATCGGCGATGTGATCTGGGTCGCGCCCGCCGCGGAAGTGGCGGCGCGTGAGCGTCAGCGTTACGAGGCGCACGCGCGGGCCGCGGAGCTGGAGCCGCTCGCAAGCCGCACGTTCGAGCTGCATTACGCGCGCGCCGAGGATCTGCGCCGCTTCCTGACCGGCTCAGGAGCGCAGCGAGCGCTCTCGAAGCGGGGTGCGGCCGTGGCGGACGCGCGCACGAACCTCCTGTTCGTCACCGATCTGCCAGCGCGGCTCGTCCAGATCGGCGACCTGGTGCAGCGGCTCGACGCGCCGGCGCGCCAGGTGCTGATCGAAGCGCGCATCGTCGAAGGAGACGAGGGGCTCTCGCGCGAGCTGGGTGTGCGTCTTGGCGTCACGCCGACGAGCGTGGACGGCGCGACGGCCCGCGGCCTCACCACGGGAGCGGATGGCACGGTCTACAACCTCGCGGCAGGGCCGATCTCGGGCTTCGAGGCCGCTGGGCTCGGCCTTACGCTGCTGGCTGCGCGCGCCACACGCCTGCTCGACATCCAGTTGAGCGCGCTCGAGGCCGAGGGGCGCGGGCGGGTCGTGTCGAGTCCGCGCGTCGTCACCGCCGACCGCATGAAAGCAGTCGTCGAGCAGGGCACGGAACTGCCCTACCAGGCCAAGGTCGGGCAGGGCGTTTCGGGCGTGCAGTTCCGGCGCGCGAGTCTGAAACTTGAAGTCGAGCCGCAGATCACACCCGATGGCCGCGTGATTCTCGACCTCGACGTCGCGAAGGACAGCGTCGGCGAGCAAACGGCCGCGGGGCCCGCGATCAATACCAAGCACGTGCAGACGCGCGTGGAGATCGAGGACGGCGGCACGGTCTCGATCGGCGGCATCGACGCGACCGATGACCGCGATGATGTGACGCGTGTGCCACTCCTGGGCAAAATACCGGTTCTGGGCGCGCTTTTTTCGCATCGCGCGCACCGGGATCAGCGCAGTGAACTGGTGGTTTTCATCACGCCGCGTGTCGTGGAGTCGAATTGACCCTTATGCGTCGAGCGAGCCGGGCGCAAGTGCGCACCTGCGTGCTTGCGGGGCCGGAACGCCGGGGCCGCAGGCTCGACAACGCCGCCGCTTTGCCAGTAAGCTGCGGCACCAACCTTTCGTAGGAAACGCTGCAAGTGCGGGACGCAAACGCCAATGTATTTTTCGTAGGGCTCATGGGCGCCGGCAAGACGACCGTGGGCCGGGCGGTCGCGCGCCGGCTGGAGCGTCCGTTCTTCGACTCCGATCACGAGATCGAAGCGCGCACCGGCGCGCGCATCCCGGTGATCTTCGAGCTCGAAGGCGAAGCGGGCTTTCGCGACCGCGAGGCCCAGGTGATCGACGAACTCACCGGGCGCGAAGGCATCGTTCTCGCGACCGGCGGCGGCGCCGTGCTGCGGCCCGAGAATCGCGCGGCGCTCAAGGCGCGCGGCTTCGTCGTGTACCTGCGCGCGCACCCGCACGACCTGTGGCTGCGCACGCGGCGCGACAAGAACCGTCCGCTCCTGCAGACCGAAGACCCCAAGGCGCGGCTCGAAGCGCTCTACGAGGTGCGCGACCCGCTTTATCGCGAGGTCGCGGACTTCGTCATCGAAACCGGCAGGCCGTCGGTCAATGGACTCGTCAACATGGTGCTCATGCAGCTCGACATGGCCGGCGTCGCGCGGGCCACGGCGCGCGAGTAGAGCGCGAGTCGGGCGCGAAAGGGGCGCGAGCGGGGCGCAAACCCCGTGCAGGTCGAAGCCGCAGGTCAAAACGTCAGGTAGTGCACCAGGAACCTTCAAGATTCAGAGCATGATTACCGTCAACGTCGAACTGGGCGACCGCGCCTACCCCATCCATATCGGCTCCGGCCTGATTGGCCAGACGGCGCTCTTCGCGCCCCATATCGCCGGCAAGTCGGTGACGATCGTGACGAACACCGTCGTCGACCCGCTCTATGGCGATACGCTGCGAGCCGCGCTCGCGCCGCTCGGCAAGGACGTCAACACCGTCGTGCTGCCGGACGGCGAGGCTCACAAGAACTGGGAAACGCTCAACGAGATTTTCGACGCGCTGCTCACCGCTCGCGCCGACCGCAAGACCACGCTCATCGCGCTGGGCGGCGGCGTGACGGGCGACATGACGGGCTTCGCGGCCGCCTGCTACATGCGCGGTGTGCCGTTCATCCAGGTGCCGACCACGCTGCTCTCGCAGGTCGATTCGTCGGTAGGCGGCAAGACGGGCATCAATCATCCGCTCGGCAAGAACATGATCGGTGCGTTCTACCAGCCGCAGGCCGTGATCGCGGACATCGGCGCGCTTGCCACGCTGCCGCCGCGCGAACTGGCGGCCGGCATTGCCGAGGTCATCAAGACCGGCGCGATCGCCGACGCCGGATTCTTCGACTGGATCGAAGCCAACGTCGAGTCGCTCAACCGCTGCGAGCCCGAAGCGCTCGCGCATGCGGTCAAGCGCTCGTGCGAGATCAAGGCCTCGGTCGTGGCTGCCGACGAGCGTGAAGGCGGCCTGCGCGCCATCCTCAACTTCGGTCACACGTTCGGCCATGCGATCGAGGCCGGGCTCGGCTACGGCGAATGGCTGCATGGCGAAGCGGTGGGCTGCGGCATGGTGATGGCGGCGGATCTCTCGGTGCGCATGGGCATGCTGGACGAGGCTTCGCGCGCGCGGCTCGTGCGCGTGGTGGAGGCCGCGAAGCTGCCGGTGCGCGCACCGGCACTCGGCGCGGACCGCTACGTCGAGCTGATGCAGGTCGACAAGAAGGCCGAGGGCGGCGCGATCAAGTTCATCCTGCTCAAGCGCTTCGGCGAGACGGATATCGGCCGTGCGCCCGACGAAGCCGTGCAGGCCACGCTCGCCGCGGCGACGCAGAGCTGACGCACCGCCGGCGATAACCCCTTGCGGAGGAACGGTGAGCGACACCCGCAGCGACAACCGTAGTGATCCCCGTAGTTCAATCTGCAGCGAACCGTCGGGCGGTGAACCGTCCGCATCCGGCAACGCCAACGCCGGGCTCGTCGCGTCGTTCGAGTCGGGCCTCGCGCCTTACGCGGCCCACGCCTCGCGCTCGCGCGGGC
>DATBXG010000091.1:0-10556 GCA_036514415.1 Paraburkholderia sp. | reverse complement strand
CCGTGACGTCGGCAGCTCGCGCATGCCGGCTTCGAGCCGCCAGGCCTCGCCGTACAGCCTCACGCAAACCGTGCGCGCGTGGTCGCCGTTCATCCTGCTCACCGCCATCGTGACGGTGTGGAGCATCAAGCCGTTCAAGGCGCTTTTCGCAGCGAAGGGGCCGCTGGCCGGCACCATTCTGAGCCTGCACGTGCCGGGTCTCGATCGACTCGTCGTACGCACGGCGCCGATCGTCGCATCGCCCAAGCCCTATGAGGCCGTGTTCAAGCTCGACTGGCTCTCCGCCGTGGGCACCGCGATCATGATCACCGCGATCCTTTCCGCCATCCTGCTGCGCATGAAGCCGCGTGCGGCCGTGGCCGCGTTCTTCGAGACGCTCGGCGAGCTGCGCCGCCCCGTGCTCTCGATCGGCCTCGTGCTCGCATTCGCGTTCGTCGCGAACTACTCGGGCATGTCGTCGACGCTTGCGCTCGCGCTCGCCGGCACGGGCGCCGCGTTCCCGTTCTTCTCGCCGTTCCTCGGCTGGCTCGGCGTGTTCCTCACGGGTTCCGATACCTCTTCGAACGCGCTGTTCTGCTCGCTCCAGCACACCACGGCGCACCAGATCAACGTGTCGGACACCCTGCTCGTCGCGGCCAACACCTCGGGCGGCGTGAGCGGCAAGATGATCTCGCCGCAGTCGATCGCGGTGGCCTGCGCAGCAACGGGCCTCGTTGGCAAGGAGTCGGCGCTGTTCCGCTTCACCTTGCGGCACAGCCTGTTCTTCGCGGCCGTGGTGGGCGTGGTGACGCTGATTCAGGCTTATGTGCTGACGGGCATGATCCCGCAGTAAGCGCGCAATCGCTGCTGCAACGCGCCGCAATGAAGGCCGTTGCCCGCTGTATGCGGGCAACGGCCTTTTTGCGTGCTGCGTGCGAACGTGAAAACACCTTCTTTTAAGGGACTGTCAAGCCACCCTGCCTACTCTCGAATCGGCCGGCACGCACTTGCAATGCCGGGCGGCGCACGGTGGACATCGGCAGCAAGCGCGGCTGCAGTCGCACAACGGTTGCAAACCGGTTGCGTTGCGTCCGCAAGCGGTTTGCAAGGCCGGCTACAGCGCACCTCACCGTCACGAGTTTCACAGTTGTGCGAGGATCGTTCGCAGCCCGGGCCTTGAGGCATCACTGCGGAGGCGGCCCGGAATCGATGCGCGCCGCGTCACACGGTTCGCGTTTCGTCCGCCAGCCGCGAACCCAAGATGACACCGACGCACACTTCGCTTCGCAGACCCGCACCGTTTCCGTGCGCGGCTTGCACGCGCAATTTCACCGCGCCGCGCGCGCAATTCAACCCGACCCTTCACGCCGGGTGCCTCGCTGCGGCCACGCACCGCACCGCCCCGCCACGGTCCCGCGCAGCGCGCCTTAACCCGCATCAGCCATCCTTCATGTTGCCGTCCAGGGGCGGCGCTGCGCCGCAGCCCCTGGCACTTGTCGCGTGCAATTGCGTCACACATATCGCTACGACGCCCCGCGGCCGTGCTGCCTCGTGCAGCACGCGCTGACGGCCCGCGTTCGCTCGCGGCCCCATCGCGGATTTTTTTGCGCTATCGCGCCCGCACGCCGCACACATCGAGTGGAATGGCCGCCATTGCGGCCACCGTTTTTACATCACGCCCGCCAAGAGGAGAGCTCTGCCATGATTTGCCGCCCTGACTTCGCCGCCCTCGCCGCGCGTCGACTGCCTCTGGCGGTGCTCGTCGCCATGCTGGCCGGCTGCGTTTCGCTCGCGCCGCCCTTCGAACAGCCGCCGCTGCCCGTGCCCGCCACGTTCCCCGATGCGTACGGGAACCCCACCACCGGCGGCGAGAACGCGCCGAACGCGGCCCTGATCGGCTGGAAGGACTATTTCACCGATCCCACGCTGCAAACGCTCATTGGCGAAGCGCTCGACTACAACCGCGACCTGAGGCTCGCGATCCAGCGCGTCGAGGAAGCGCGCGCGATGTACGGCATTCGCCGCGCCGACCAGTTCCCGACCATCGGCGTGGAAGCCGATCTTGCCCGCACGCGCGTGCCCGCCGATCTTTCAGGCGTCGGCCGCCCCGTGACGGGGAACCAGTTTCAGGTGGGCGTGGGCCTCGCAAGCTGGGAACTCGACTTCTGGGGCCGCGTGGCAAACCTGAAGGAAGCGGCGCTGCAGAACTATCTCGCGAGCGATGCCGCACGCCAGGCGGTCACGCTCACCGTCATCGAGCAGGTCGCCAACAGCTACCTGAGCCTGCGCGAGCTCGACGAGCGCATCATGCTCATGAACGAGACCATCGCGAGCCGCGAGAAGTCGTACCGCATCTTCAAACGCCGCTACGAAACGGGCTCGACCTCGCGGCTCGATCTCAAGCAGGTCGAAACATTGTGGCGCCAGGCCGTCGCGCTCGGCGCGCAACTTCAGCAGCAACGCGCCACACGCGTGAACGCGTTGCAGGTGCTGGTGGGCAAGCCAGTCGAGCTGCCGCACGAAGACATCAGGCTCGACGACAACGCCGTGATGGCCGACCTGCCCGCAGGCCTGCCCTCCGATCTGCTCGTGAACCGCCCCGACATCGTCGGCGCCGAATTCCAGCTGCGCGCGGCCAACGCCAATATCGGCGCGGCGCGTGCCGAGTTCTTCCCGAAGATCACGTTGACGGGCTCGTTCGGCACCGCCAGCACGCAGCTCGACAATCTCTTCACTGGCCCGAGCCGCGCGTGGAGCTTCGGGCCGACAGTCTCGCTCCCCATCTTCGACATGGGCCGCCGCGAAGCGAATCTCGATGCCACGAAGGCGCAACGCGACCAGGCCGTGACGTCGTATGAACTGGCGGTGCAATCGGCATTTCGCGACGTAGCGGATGCCATCGCCGCGCGCCAGTGGCTCGCCGAACAGGTGGACGCCCTGCGTGCGACGGAAGCGGCGCAGGCCGAACGCGCCCGTCTCGCGCAAATGCGCTACGACCACGGCGCCTCGCCGTTCCTCGAAGTGCTCGATGCGCAGCGCGACCTGCTCGCCGCGCAGCAGCAGCTCGTGGAAACACGCCGCGCGCTGCTTTCCAGCCGCGTTTCGCTCTATTCGGCGCTGGGCGGCAGCGGCTTCGCGAACGATGTCGCCACGCCTGTCACCACGCCCGCCACGCCTGCCGCCCCCGCCAGCGGCGTGCAAAACCCATCTTGATCGAGGTTCCCGTCATGCAGATTTCAGCCCGCAAACTGATCCCCGCCGTCATCGTGATCGCGCTCGCGGCGGGTGGCTATTTCGGCTGGCGCATGCTTTCGGATCGCGGTCCGGGCGCCGGCTTCGTGAGCGGCAACGGACGCATCGAGGCGACCGAGATCGACGTCGCCACCAAGCTCGCGGGCCGCGTGCGGGACGTGCTCGTGCGCGACGGCGACTTCGTCACCGCGGGGCAGACGCTCGCGCACATGCAGGTCGACACGTTGCAGGCGCAACGAAACGAGGCCGTGGCGCAACACCAGCAGGCCGTCAATACCGAAGCGAGCGCGAAGGCGCAGGTCGCCCTGCGCGAAAGCGATCAACGCGCCGCCGAAGCGGGCGTCACACAACGCGAAAGCGAGCTCGATGCAGCGCGCCGGCGCCTCGCCCGCTCCGAGAAGCTCTCGAAGGAAGGCGCCTCGTCGATGCAGGAACTCGACGACGACCGCGCACGCGTGAAGAGCGCGCAGGCCGCTGTCGCCGCCGCCAAGGCCCAGGTCACGGCGGCCGCGGCGGCCGTGACCGCCGCGCGCGCCCAGCAAACGGGCGCGGCTTCGGCCATCGCGGCCGCGCAGGCCACCATCGACCGCGTTCAGGCCGATATCGCCGACAGCGACCTGAGAGCCCCGCGCGCCGGCCGCGTGCAGTTTCGCGTGGCGCAGCCGGGCGAAGTGCTCGGCGCAGGCGGCCGGGTCCTCAACATGGTCGATCTCGCCGATGTCTACATGACCTTCTTCCTGCCCACCAGTGCGGCGGGTCGTGTGGCGCTCGGCCAGGACGTCCATATCGTGCTCGACGCGGCGCCGCAATACGTGATTCCGGCGCGGATCACCTTCGTCTCGTCCACCGCGCAATTCACGCCCAAGACCGTGGAAACGCAGAGCGAGCGTGAAAAGCTCATGTTCCGCGTGCGGGCGCAGATCGATCCCGAACTGCTGCAACAGCATCTCAAGTATGTGAAGACCGGCCTGCCGGGCGTGGCGTGGGTCAAGCTCGACGCCGACGAAGACTGGCCCGCCAACCTCCAGGTGCGAGTGCCCTGATGAGCGAGCCCGCCGTTCGCATCGAGCACGTCAGCCTGCGCTACGGCAAGACCGTCGCGCTGCGCGACGTGACGCAGGCGGTGCCCGCTGGGCTCATGGTCGGTCTGATCGGGCCCGACGGCGTGGGCAAGTCGAGCCTGCTCTCGCTCGTGGCCGGCGCGCGCGCCGTGCAGGAAGGCACGGTGTGGGTGCTCGGCGGCGACATGGCGAGCAAGCCGCACCGCGACGGGGGTTGCCCGCGCATCGCCTACATGCCGCAAGGCCTCGGCAAGAATCTCTACCCGACGCTCTCCGTCGAAGAGAACCTGCAGTTCTTCGGACGCCTGTTCGGTCACGACGAAGGCGAACGCCGCCGCCGCATCGACGCGCTCACGCGCAGCACCGGCCTCGATCCCTTTCTCGCGCGCCCCGCCGGCAAGCTCTCGGGCGGCATGAAGCAAAAGCTCGGCCTGTGCTGCGCGCTGATCCACGACCCCGACCTGCTGATACTCGACGAGCCCACCACGGGTGTCGATCCGCTCGCGCGCGCGCAGTTCTGGGACCTCATCAACGGCATCCGCAAGGAGCGCCCTTCGATGAGCGTGATCGTCGCCACCGCTTACATGGACGAAGCGCAGCGCTTCGACTGGCTGATCGCGATGGACGACGGCGCGATTCTGGCGACCGGTACACCGGCTGAACTACTTGCGCGCACAACGACCAGTTCGCTCGAAGAAGCTTTCATCGCCCTTCTGCCCGAGTCGAAGAAGCACGGCCACGAGCCGGTGCAGATCGTCCCGCTCCAGGCCGACGAGCACGCGGAGATCGCCATCGAAGCGAAGGACCTGACGATGCGTTTCGGCGATTTCGTCGCGGTCGATCACGTGAGCTTCCGCATTCGCCGCGGCGAGATTTTCGGCTTTCTCGGCTCGAACGGCTGCGGCAAGTCCACCACGATGAAAATGCTCACGGGCCTCCTGCCCGCGAGCGAAGGCAAGGCCTGGCTCTTCGGCCACGAGGTCGACCCGCGCGACCTCGACACGCGCCGCCGCGTGGGCTACATGTCGCAGGCATTCTCGCTCTACAGCGAACTCACCGTGCGGCAGAACCTCGTGCTGCACGCGCGGCTCTTTCACGTGCCCGAGGCGAAAATCGAGGCGCGCGTGAACGAGATGGTCGAGCGCTTCGATCTGGCCGACGCACTCGACACGCTGCCCGACAGCCTGCCGCTGGGCGTGCGCCAGCGCCTCTCGCTCGCGGTGGCGATGGTGCACAAGCCCGAGCTGCTGATTCTCGACGAACCGACCTCGGGCGTCGATCCGGTGGCGCGCGACAACTTCTGGCGCCTCCTCATCGCGCTCGCACGCGAAGATCACGTGACGATTTTCATCTCCACGCACTTCATGAACGAGGCCGGGCGCTGCGACCGCATCTCGCTCATGCATGCGGGCCGCGTGCTCGTGAGCGACACGCCCGCGGCCATCACGCAGATGCGCGGCGCGGCGACGCTCGAAGAGGCGTTCATCGCGTATCTCGTCGATGCGGGCGCGGGCACGGAAGCCAGCGCGACCAGCGAGCTTGCCGCGCTCGGCGAAAACGCCGCTGAAAACTCGAGCGCAGCGTCCGAACACGCCCAGCGACGCGGCTTCAGCTTCCAGCGCGCGTACAGCTATATGTGGCGCGAGGCGCTGGAACTGCGCCGCGACCCGGTGCGCGCCACGCTCGCGCTCGCGGGCTCGCTGCTGCTGCTCTTCGTGATGGGCTTCGGCATCAGCATGGACGTGGAGGACCTGCACTTCGCCGTGCTCGACCACGACCGGACCACGCTTTCCCAGAACTACGAATTGAATCTGTCGGGCTCGCGCTATTTCGTCGAGCAGCCGCCGATTGCGAACTACACGGAGATGGACCGGCGCCTGCGCAGCGGCGAGCTTGCGCTCGCGCTCGAAATTCCGCCCGGCTTCGCGCGCGACGTGGCGCGCGGCAGACCCGTGCAGATCGGCGTCTGGATCGACGGCGCGAATCCGCAGCGCGCGGAGACGGTACGCGGCTACGTGCAGGGCATGCACCAGGGCTGGCTGCTGCAACAGGCAACGCAGCGCCAGGGCGCAACTGCGCAATCGCCTGTTTCCGTCGAAACGCGTTTTCGCTACAACCCCGACGTGCGCAGCCTGCCCGCCATGGTGCCGGCCGTGATTCCCGTGCTGCTGCTGATGATGCCCGCCATGCTCACCGCGCTCGCCGTGGTGCGCGAAAAGGAGCTGGGCTCGATCATCAACCTCTACGTCACGCCCGTCACGCGCCTGGAATTCCTGCTCGGCAAGCAGGCGCCCTACGTGCTGCTCGCCATGCTCAACTTCCTGCTGATGACGCTGCTCGCCACCACCTTGTTCGGCGTGCCGATCAAAGGCAGCTTCCTGACGCTCTTCGGCGCGGCCGTGCTCTACAGCCTGTGCGCCACGGCCATCGGCCTGCTCGCCTCCACGTTCACGAAGAGCCAGATCGCCGCGCTCTTCTTCACGATGATCGGAACGATGGTGCCGTCGGTGCAATTCGCAGGCCTCATCACGCCGGTCTCGTCGCTGGAGGGCGCCGGGCGCGTGATCGGCCAGATCTATCCGGCGAGCCACATGCTCACGATCAGCCGCGGCGTGTTCAACAAGGCACTCGATTTCGGCGACCTCTGGCCGTCGTTCTGGCCGCTCGCGCTCGCCACGCCCATCGTGATCGGCGTGACCGTCGCGCTGCTCAAAAAGCAGGAGACCTGACATGGGCCGCCATCTCGCCAACATCTATCGCCTGGGCGTGAAGGAGCTGTGGAGCCTCGCACGCGACCCCATGCTGCTGCTCCTCGTCGTCTTCTCGTTCACGGCGATGATCTATTCCTCGGCCACGTCGCGGCCCGAAACGCTGCACATGGCGCCCATCGCCGTGATCGACCACGACGTCTCGCCGCTCTCGCAGCGGATCATCGCAGCGTTCTTCCCGCCGCACTTCATCGAGCCGAAGCATGTCACGCCCGCCGAGGCCGACGCGGGCATGGACGCGGGGCGCTACACCTTCGTGCTCAGCATCCCGCCCAACCTGCAGCGCGACGTGCTCGCGGGCCGCGCCGCCGAAGTGCAACTGAACGTCGACGCCACGCGCATGAGCCAGGCGTTCACGGGCAGCGGCTACATCCAGCAGATCATCGGCGACGAAGTGGGCACCTTCGTGAACCGCTATCGCGCATCCGCGCAAACGCCCGTGGATCTCGCGGTGCGTATGCGCTTCAACCCGAACCTCACGCAGGCGTGGTTCGGCTCGCTCATGGAGATCATCAACAACGTGACGATGCTCTCCATCATTCTCACCGGCGCGGCGCTCATCCGCGAGCGCGAGCACGGCACCATCGAGCACCTGCTCGTCATGCCCGTCACGCCCACCGAGATCATGCTCGCCAAAGTCTGGTCGATGGGGCTCGTGGTGCTCGTCGCGGCCGCGCTCTCGCTCACCTTCATCGTGCGCGGCGCGCTGCACGTGCCGATCGAAGGATCGGTTGCGCTCTTTCTCGCGGGCGCGGCGCTGCACCTGTTCGCCACCACGTCGATGGGCATTTTCATGGCCACGCTCGCGCGCAGCATGCCGCAGTTCGGCATGCTGCTCGTGCTGGTGCTGCTGCCGCTGCAGATGCTCTCGGGCGGCAGCACGCCGCGCGAGTCCATGCCGCAGTTCGTGCAGAACATCATGCTCGTCGCGCCCACCACGCACTTCGTCGAGCTGGGCCAGGCCATCCTCTTTCGCGGCGCGGGCATTGCGGTGGTCTGGCAGCCGTTCCTGTGGCTCGCCGTGATCGGCAGCGTGCTGTTCGCGTTCTCGCTCATGCGTTTTCGCAAGACCCTCAGCCAGATGGCCTGACCTGCGCTGCGTGCAGCGCCCCGCGGGTGCATTCGTGGCACATGAACGAACTCCGTCCCCGTTTGCGGCTATGATCGTGATCTGCGGCGCGCCGGCTCGCCGCCCAGTGGGATTCCCGGGGAGTGTCGCATGGCAATGGGGTGGGTCGTCGTCTTACCGTTCGTCGCCGCGGCGCTCGTCGTGTTCGCGAGACGTCACGCGCCCGCCGCCGGCACCTGGGTCGCGTTCGCAGCCGCGCTCCTCGGGCTGGGCCTGCTGGGCAGCGAGCGCGTGGGCATGCCCACCTATGGCGTGCTGCAATGGCAGGCCGACTGGATTCCGCAGCTCGGCCTCTCGTTCTCGCTGCGGCTCGACGGCCTCTCGTTCATGTTCGCGCTGCTCGTGCTCGCGATCGGCCTGCTCGTCTTCGTTTACGCGCGCTACTACCTCGCGGGCAGCGATTCACTGCCGCGCCTCTATGCGCTGCTGCTGCTCTTCATGGGCGCGATGCTCGGCGTCGTGCTGTCGAACAATCTCCTGCTGCTCGTGATCTTCTGGGAGCTCACGAGCATCGTGTCGTTCCTGCTGATCGGCTTCTGGCCGTCGCGCCCCGAAGCGCGCCGGGGTGCGCGCATGGCGCTCACCATCACGGGCGCGGGCGGACTCGCGCTGCTTGCCGCCGTGCTGCTGCTCGGCCGCGCATGCGGCAGCTATGACCTCGGCGTAGTGCTCGCGCACGCGGGCGAAGTGCAACGCAATCCGCTTTATCCGGCCATTCTGCTGCTCATGCTCTTCGCGGCCTGCACGAAGTCGGCGCAATTCCCGTTTCATTTCTGGCTGCCGCATGCCATGTCGGCGCCCACGCCCGTTTCGGCCTACCTGCATTCGGCGACCATGGTGAAAGCGGGCGTTTTCCTCATCGCGCGTTTTTACCCGGTGCTCGAAGGCACCGACTGGTTCTTCTATGCCACGAGCCTGATCGGCCTCGTCACGCTCACGGGCGGCGCGGCTTTCGCGCTCGTGCAGCGCGATCTCAAGGGGCTGCTCGCGTATTCGACCATCAGCCATCTCGGGCTCATCATGCTGCTGTTCGGCCTCGACACGCAGCTCTCCACCGTCGCAGCGCTGTTTCACACCTTCAATCACGCGGTATTCAAGGCCTCGCTCTTCATGGCGGCGGGCATCATCGACCACGAGACCGGCACGCGCGACCTCGGCCGTCTGCGCGGGCTGCGGCGCTTCATGCCGCATACCGCCGTGCTCGCCAGCGTGGCCTCGCTCGCCATGGCGGGCGTGCCGCTGCTCAACGGCTTCCTCTCGAAGGAGATGTTCTTCGGCGAAACGCTCGCGCAAGGGCTGCTCGGCGACTTCAACTGGGTCATCCCTGCACTCGCCGTCATTGCCGCCGGGCTCTCGGTGGCGTACTCGCTGCGCTTCGTGTGGGGCGTGTTCTTCGACGGCGAAACGCCGCACGACCTCCCGCACTATCCGCCGCACGAGCCGCCGCGCTTCATGAAACTTCCCGTCGAGATACTCGTCGTGATCTGTCTGCTGGTGGGGCTCGTGCCGGAGCAGACCATCGGCCGGATGCTCGATTCCGCGGCATGGGTCGCGCTGGGCGGCGTCGTGCCCACGTATAGCCTGAGCCTGTGGCACGGCATCAATCTGCCGCTTCTCATGAGCGGCATGTCGTTCCTGGGCGGCGCGCTTCTGTTCTTCTATCGCCGCGACGCGTTCCGCCATCATCGCTCGCGGCTCTCCGAAATGAACGCGAGCGAAGGTTTCGACCGCTTCGTCCAGCAGCTCGAGAAAGCGGCAGCCGTCGTGGTGAACCGCTTCGAGACGCGCTCGCTGCCGTCGTACCTCGCATGGATGATCGCCGCGATGCTGATCGTGCCCGGCGCGGCGCTCCTTGCCCTGCCTTCGCTCGATGGCGCGTACCGCTCGGCCCCGCTCGACGCGATCACGCTCATCGGCCTGGTGCTGATGGCGCTGCTGGCCGTGGGCGTCGTGCTCGTTCGGGCCAACACGCTCTACGCGCTCGTGATGCTGAGCACCTGCGGCTTGCTCGTCACGCTTGCGTTCGTGCGCTTTTCCGCGCCGGACCTCGCACTCACGCAGATCTCCGTGGAAGTGGTGACCGTGCTGCTGCTCGTGCTCGCGATCTACTTCCTGCCTGTCGTGCAGCGCGCGCAAGAGCCCGTGTCCGCGCAAGTGCGCAACGCCGTGCTCGCCGTCGCGGGCGGTGCCATGATCGCCGGCGTGGCGTATGCGGTGATGACGCGGGCGCCGGTGGCCGGCGTCGGCCGGTACTTTCTCGCGAACGCGCTGCCGGGCAGTGGCGGCCACAATGTCGTGAACGTGATTCTCGTGGACTTCCGCGGCTTCGACACGATGGTCGAGATCAGCGTGCTGGTGGTGGCGGGG
>DATBXG010000090.1:0-10376 GCA_036514415.1 Paraburkholderia sp. | reverse complement strand
GCCGCGGCCACGCTCGCAAGCGCCCCGCTCGCCGCTCGCGCCGACCAGACGGGCCTGCTCGAAACGGTCAAGCACCACACCACGCTCATCAACACGGTGCCCGGCAACGGCGACCAGAACCCATACGCGATCTTCGTCGCGCCGGTCTCGTCCGGCGCGGTGAAACAAGGCGACGTGCTGGTGGGCAACTTCAACAACGCGTCGAACCTCCAGGGCACCGGCAGCACGATCGTCGACTATCACCCTGACACGAAGCAGATGACGCTGTTTGCGTCGATCCCGCGCGACCTCAAGGAATGCCCCGGCGGCGTGGGTCTTTCGACCGCGATGACGATGCTCAAGTCGGGCTGGGTGATCGTGGGCAGCACGCCGAGCAATGACGGCACGACCGGCACCAAGGGCGCCGGCTGCCTGATCGTGCTCGACAGCAACGGCAAGATTGCAAAGACCATCAGCAGTCCGAATATCAACGATCCGTGGGGCAACATGGCCGTGCTCGACAACGGCGACCATGCCACGCTGTTCGTGAGCAACGCGGGCTTCGGCGTGGGCGGCGCGGACGGCGACCCGCCCGTGTTCAAGCAGGCGACGGTGCTGCGCCTCGACCTCGATATCCCGAGCGGCCAGGCGCCGGCCGTGAAGAGCGAAACCGTGGTGGCGAGCGGCTTCGGCGCGCAGGCCGACAAGGGCGTGTTCCTCGTCGGCCCGACCGGCCTCGCGCTCTCGGCGGACAACAAGCTGCTTTATGTGTCCGACGCGATCGGCAACCGCATCAACGTGATCGAAGATCCGCTCACGCGCGACACGAGCGCGGGCGTGGGCCGCCAGCTCACCGCCGACGGCCTGCTGCACCGCCCGCTCGCCATGATCGCCACGCCCCAGGGTCACCTGCTCGTGACGAACGCGCTGAACGGCCAGGTCGTCGAGATCGACCCCGTGGCTGGCAAACAGCTTTACGCGCGCTGGATCGATACCGACAAGGCGCAAACCCCTCCGGGCAACGGCGACCTCTTCGGCATCGCGCTGACCCCGTCAGGCGACGGCTTCTACTACGTGGAAGACGACGTCAACACTCTCGTGCTGGCTCAATAATCATGTCTTCCGACGATACTCCCAATCACCCCTCGCGGCCCGCGCGGCGCGGCTTTCTGAAAGCCGGCGCTTCCGTGGGCGCCGCGCTCGGCGCCGGTCTCGCCACGAGCGGCCTCGCCCAGGCCGCCGAGGCGAAGCATCACGCCATGCCCACCGACCCGATGCTCGCCGTCGAGCCGTTCTACGGCGAGCACCAGGGCGGCATCGTGACGCCGCAGCAGGCGCACACCTATGTCGCGGCCTTCGACCTCACGACGACCTCGCGCGACGACGTCATCAACCTGCTGCGCAAGTGGACCGAGTCCGCCGCGCGCATGAGCGAGGCGCAGCCCGCCGCCTCGCTCGACGGCACGGGCGACGACCACCCCGCGCCCGACTCCGGCGACGCGCTGGGTCTCGGCCCGGCCGGCCTCACGGTGACGTTCGGCTTCGGCCCCGGCCTCTTCACCTCGCAGGACAAGGACCGCTACGGTCTCGCGCACAAGCGCCCTGCCGCGCTCGTCGATCTGCCGCGCTTCAACGGCGACCAGCTGATCGCGCAAAAGACCGGCGGCGATCTCTTCGTCCAGGCCTGCGCCCACGACGCGCAGGTCGCGTTCCACGCGGTGCGCCAGCTCGCGCGCCAGGGCTATGGAATCCTGACGATGCGCTGGGGCCAGGCGGGTTTTCTCTCGGGCCCGCGCGCGCAGACGCCGCGCAACCTCATGGGCTTCAAGGACGGCACCAACAATCCGCCGACCACCGACCCGAACGCGATGAAAGAGTTCGTCTGGGCCAGCGCTGCCGACGCGCCGTGGATGCAGGGCGGCACCTATACGGTGGTGCGGCGCATCCGCATCACGCTGGAGCACTGGGACCAGATGGAACCCGGTTTCCAGGAGCAGGTATTCGGCCGCCACAAGTACAGCGGCGCGCCCATCGGCCAGAAGAAGGAGTTCGACAACGTCGACCTCGACGCGAAGGACAAGGACGGCAATCCGCTGATTCCCGAGAACTCGCACGTGCGCCTCTCGAACCGCGCGTCGAACAACGGTGCGCAGATCCTGCGCCGCTCGTACTCGTACAACGACAGCACGGACTTCTATATCGAGCGCTGGCCGCCGTGGCGCCAGGAAACCGAATATGACGCGGGCCTCATCTTCGTCGCGCACCAGGGCGACCCGCGCACGGGCTTCATTCCGATCAACGAGCGCCTCGCGAAGTTCGACATGATGAACCAGTTCACCACGCATGTGGGCAGCGCAATCTTCGCGTGCCCGCCGGGTGCGAAGCGGGGCTCGTTCATCGGCGCGGAGCTGTTCAACGCCTGAGATCAGTCGATAACAACGGATCACTAACCAACATGAAATTTTCCACGATGCGCGCCCCGCTGCGCGCCGCCGCACTCTCGCTCGCCATCGCCGGCACGCTGCCGCTCGGCGCGCACGCCGCCTCGATCACGCTCTACAACGCGCAGCACGAGCAGGTCGTGAACCAGCTCGCAAAGGACTTCGAGCAACAGACTGGCATCGGCGTAAAGATCCGCAGCGGCGAAGGCCCGGCACTCGCGGCGCAACTCGTCGCCGAAGGCGCGAAGACGCCCGCCGACGTCTACTTCACCGAGAACTCGCCCGAGCTGATGCTGCTCGAGGAAAAGGGCCTGCTCGCGCCCGTGCAGCAAGCCACGCTCACCGTCGTGCCCGCACGCTACAACTCGCCGCAAGGACAGTGGGCGGGCGTGACCGCACGCGAGAACGTGCTCGCGTACAACACGGCCAAGGTGCAGCCGGCGCAGTTGCCGCAATCGCTCCTCGATCTCGCGAAGCCGGAATGGAAGGGCAAGGTCGGCATCGCCCCGAGCGACGCCGATTTTCTGCCGGTCGTCGACGCCGTGCTCGCGATGAAGGGCGAGGCGGCGACGCTCGAATGGCTCAAGGGCCTGAAGACCAACGCGCAGATTTTCGACGACGACGAAGGCGTGGTCGCCGCCGTGAATCGCGGCGCAGTGGCGACGGGCATCGTCAACAACTACTATTGGGATCGCCTGCACGCCGAGCTTGGCGACCAGAAGACGCGCAGCGCCGTGGCGCACTTCGCCAATGGCGACGTGGGCGCGCTCGTGAACGTCTCGGGCGCGGCAGTGATGAAGTCGGCGCACAACGTGGACGGCGCGCAGAAGTTTCTCGCCTACCTCGTTAGCGAGCGCGCGCAGAAGCTCATGGCGCAGGATCACATCAGCTTCGAATATCCGCTGCGGCCCGGCGTGGCGAGCGATCCCATCAACAAGCCGTTCGACCAGCTGAAGCCGCCCGCGCTGACCATCCAGCAGCTCGGCGACGACAGCCAGGCGGGCAAGCTGCTGCGTCAGGCAGGCCTGCTGTAATCACCACGGAGTCCGAAGCAAGATCGTGAGCGAAGCAGTCACTACGGTGCAAGCCGTGCCTGATTCTCATCAGGAGGATATCGCGAGGGCGCCGGCCCAACCCGCGCGGCGCCATGCGCCGCGCGCGCTCTTCGCCGCCGCCGCGCTCGGCCCGCTGCTGGTGCTGCTGCCGCTCGCGCTGACGTTCTGGCGCGCGCTCTCGTTCAGCTTGGCCGATGCCGCCGAGCTGATCTTCCGGCCGCTGGTTGGCGAGCTGCTCGTCAACACGCTCTCGATCACCGTCTCGGCCACGCTCGCTTCGGCCGTGCTCGGCACGGCCGTGGCGTGGCTCGTCGAACGCACCGACGTGCCGGGGCGGCGCGCCTGGGCGCTGCTCGCCGCCGCGCCCCTCGCCATGCCCGCGTTCGTCACGAGCTATGCGTGGGTCTCGCTGAGCCTGGATTTGCAGGACTTTCTCGGCGCGTTCATCGTCATCACGACGGCCTACTTTCCGCTCGTTTACCTACCCGTGGCCGCCGCGCTGCGCGGACTCGACCCTGCGCTCGAAGAGTCGGCGCGCGCGCTCGGCTGCAACCGCTGGGCCGTTTTCATACGCGTCGTGCTGCCGCAATTGCGGCCCGCGCTGTTCGGCTCGATGCTGCTCGTCGCGCTTGGCGTGCTCTCCGAATTCGGCGCGTTCACGCTATTGCGTTTTCGCACGTTCACCACCGAAATTTATGCCGAGTACCGCACGAGCTTCGATGGCGGCGGCGCCTCGTTGCTGGCCTGCGTGCTGATCCTGCTCTGCCTCGTGTGCCTCGTGCTCGAGTTCCGCGTGCGCGGGCGCGCACGCTATGAGCGCGTGGATCGCGGCACGCGGCGCGCGAGCGTGCGCCATGTGCTCGGGCGCTGGCGCTGGCCTGTCACGGCGGGCTTCGTCGCGCTCAACGCCGCCACGCTCGGCGTGCCGCTCGCGATGATCGGCTACTGGCTCACGCAGCCGGGCGCGGCGGCGATCACGCCCGCCGATGTCTCGCCCGAATTGCTGGTCTCGACCACCTTCGCCTCGCTGCGCCTCGGCCTCACCGCCGCATGCTTCACCACGCTGCTCGCGCTGCCGCTTGCGTATCTGCTCGCACGCTATCCGGGCCGCGCGGCCACGTTCCTCGAACGTACGGCCTTTATCGCGCAAGGTGTGCCGAGCCTCGTCATCGCGCTTGCGATCGTCTCGCTCGCGGTGCGCGCGCTCGAACCGCTGTATCAGGGCACGACACTGCTGATTGCGGCATACGCCATCCTCTTTCTGCCGCTCGCGCTCGTGAGCGTGCGCGCCGCGCTCATGCAGGCACAGCAGCGCCTCGAAGAAACCGCACGCGCACTCGGTCTGGGCTGGTTCGCGACGCTGCGCCGCGTCGTGCTGCCGCTCGCCGGTCCGGGTCTTGGCGCAGCGGCCTCGATGGTGTTCATCTCCGTGGTGACCGAACTCAACGCCACGCTGCTGCTCGCGCCGATCGGCACCCACACGCTGGCCACCCAAGTCTGGACCGACACCTCGACGCTCGCCTTCGCGGCCGCCGCGCCCTATGCCGCGCTGCTCACCGCGCTTTCGCTCGCCGCTTCCGGCCTGCTGTTCGCGTTTGCGGGCCGCTCCGCGCTCGCGGGCCATGCGCCCGCGCCGACGCGGCCCGATACACCCGATATGCCTGCCGACGGCACCTGAGTCTCACCTTGCATCGCCCATGAGCACACTTCGCATTTCCGGCCTTCAGAAGGCCTTCGACGGTCATCCGGTCCTGCACGGCATCGACCTCGCCGTGCGCTCAGGTTCGCTCGTTGCGCTGCTCGGCCCCTCGGGCAGCGGAAAGACCACGCTGCTTCGCCTGCTCTGCGGTTTCGAGCGCGCCGACGCGGGCACGATCGAGATAGACGGCCGGCGCGTCGCGGGCGACGGCCTGCATCTGCCGACCGAGCAGCGCCGCATCGGCTATGTGCCGCAGGAAGGCGCGTTGTTTCCGCATCTCTCGGTCGCCGAGAATATCGTGTTCGGCCTGCCGCGCTCGCAGCGTCGCGCGCGCCATCGCGTGGCGGAGCTGCTCGAACTCGTCGGGCTTCCTCATTCCTATGCCTCGCGTGCGCCGCAACAGCTCTCGGGCGGGCAGCAGCAGCGCGTGGCGCTGGCCCGCGCGCTCGCGCCCTCGCCCGGCCTCGTGATGCTCGATGAGCCGTTCTCGTCGCTCGACGCAGCGTTGCGCGTCGAAACCCGCGAAGCCGTGGCGCGCGCGCTCGCCGCCGCCGGCGCGACCGCCGTGCTCGTCACCCACGACCAGGCCGAGGCGCTGTCACTCGGCCACGAAGTCGCCGTGCTGTGGCGCGGAAGACTCCTGCAAAGCGGGCCGCCGCAAACGCTCTATCGCCGCCCTGCCACGCGCGAACTCGCGGCATTCATCGGCGAGGCGGTGCTACTGCCCGGCACGGTAGCCAGCGCTCGCGCGCATTGCGTGCTCGGCGCGCTGCCGATCCAGCAAGGCCAGTACGCCGAAGATGGCGCCGTGGACGTGATGCTGCGCCCCGAGCAGATCGACGTGCTGCCCGCAACCGCGCGACGCGATGGCGCGCTCGAAGCCGTCGTGCGCGCCATCACCTTCCAGGGCCAGGACGCCGCGCTCACGCTGCAACTGATCGATGCGGACACAACGGTCCGCGCACGCGTGCCCGGCTATCGCACGCCGCGTGAAGGCGAGCGCGTGTGGCTCGCGGTGGGCGGCGAAGTGAGCGTCTACCCGCGCTGACGCGGCACCGAAAGGTCCTGCACCATCTGCTGTGCGAGGTAGTCGCACGTGGGCCGGTTCGATTTGACGCTGCGCGCCACCACGATTTCCAGCGGCTCGATCTTCGGCAGGCCCTGCGCTTCGCCGAGAATCGCAAAGCGCGGCGGCACGCTGCAGCGCGTGAGCGCCACGATCGCAATGCCCGCTTCCACCGTCGCCATGAGCCCCATGAGGCTCGCGCTGCTATACGCCGCGCGGTAGCGAATGTGCGCGGCATCGAGCGCCGCCACCGTATGCGCGCGCGCCACGCTGCCGTGCTCGTAAAGCCCCACCGGCAACGGCGACATGGCAAGCGGCGCCGGATCGGTGACGGAGCCCACCCATACCATCTCCTCGGCGCGCACGAATTCGCCGCGCAACTTGCGGTCGCGCGTCACGAAGGCGATGTCGATCTTGTTGTCCGCGAGCATCGGCCCGAGCGCCACGCTTTGCGCGCACACGATCTCGATCTCCACATGCGGATAGAGCGTCGAAAAGCGCCGCAAAACCGGCGAGAGCAGCGAGGCCATGTAGTCGTCGGGCGCGCCTAGCACCACCCGCCCCGTCACCTCGGGCCGCACCATCGCCGCCCACGCCTCCTCCTGCAAATCCAGTGCCCGCCGCGCGTATTCGAGCAGCGTGCTGCCCGGCCGCGTGAGCGCGAGATTGCGCGTGTCGCGCATGAACAGCGTGGTGCCGAGCATCTGCTCGAGCCGCTTGATCTGCATGCTCACGGCCGCCTGCGAGCGGTGCACGGCCACGGCGGCCTTCGTGAAGCTGCCCGCGTCGGCGACGGCGGCGAAGGTGCGCAGCAAGTCGATGTCGAATTCGGGGTTCATGTGGGGTTGGCGCGGGGCTCGACGCGGAGTCGGCGATTAATAAGCCGCGTTGATGGAATTCTTCAATTTAATTCGTTTGCCCGCGCCCCGCAACTGGCGAATACTGGAGTCGTTTTCAACCCGCTTCCGATTTCCGCGCTCCGGCCATGCAATCCGATCATCACGGTAACCGCCAGCAAGGCGTCCTCATGCTCGCGGGCGGCGGCCTCCTGATGGGCACGATCGGCGTGTTCGTCGAGGAGGCGCGCCTTGGCGCGCTCACGCTCGTATTCTTCCGCTGCTTTTTCGGCATGCTCGCGCTCGCCGCGTACTGCGCGTACAAGGGCTGGCTTACGCCACGGCAGTTCACGCGCCGCACGCTCGCGCTCGCGCTGATTTCAGGCGTGCTGATGGTGACGCAGTGGGTGGCCTTCTTCGACGCGATCCATCGCACGAGCATTGCCGTCTCGACGGTCGTGTTCCATGTGCAGCCGTTCTGGGTCGTGCTGATGGGCGCGGCGCTCTTTCACGATCGGCTCGGCGCGGACCGGCTGGGCTGGATCGGCATTGCGTTCGTGGGACTCGTGCTCGCTTCGGGCGTGCTCGCGGAAAGCCATATCGCCGATCGCACGAGCTATATGATCGGCATCGCCGAGTCGCTGGGCGGCTCGGTGCTCTACGCGAGCGTCACGCTCATCGCCAAGAGCCTGCGCGATTTTCGCCCGCATCTGCTCACGCTCACGCAATGCGCGGTGGGCGCGGTGTGTCTGCCGCTCATCGCGCCGTTTTTCGCGCCGCTCCAACTCGCGCATATCTCGGCCGTGCAATGGGGCTGGCTCGTGGGCATGGGGGTGCTCCACACGGGGCTTTCGTACGTGCTGATCTACGGCGCACTGCCGATGCTCACCACGCCCGTGATCGCCGTGCTGCTGTTCGTGTATCCGCTCACGGCAATTGCCGTCGATGCGATCGTCTACGGGCGCGCGCTGAGCGTGCCGCAACTCGCCGGCATGGCACTGATCGTGGCGGCGAGCCTCGGCGTGAATCTCGGCTGGCGCCTGTTGCCGCCGGGGCTCGCGAAGGTGCGCCGCTAACCGGCGCGGCGCACCCCAGGCCGGCGTACAACAGGCTCAGGTTGGCAGCGTTTTACCCTTCGTCTCCGGGGCAAACGGAATGATGAGGAGTCCGGCGACGAACGCCAGCGCGGTGAGCGCAACCGGCGTGCCGAGCGTGTGCATATTCAGAACCGCGGCGCCAAGCAGAAAGTTCACGCCCGCGCCCACGAAGCGGCCGAACGACGTGCAGAATGCAAACGCCGTGGCGCGCACGCGCGTTCCGAACTGCTCGGGCAGCCACAGGCTGAAGAGCGCGAAGTTGCCGCCAAAGAAGCCCAGCACGAACAGCAGCGCGATAAACGGCACAAGCCCGTTTTCGAGGTAGAACGCCCAGCCGAAGCTCGCCGCGATTGTCACGGCCATGCCCGCGAAATAGACGGCGAGCGTCCACTTGCGGCCGATGCGCTCGGCCAGCGGCGGCAGCGCGAGGCAGCCCAGGATCGTGCCGATCGAGAGAATGCCGGTAGCGATCGAAGCCGTGCGGATCGCCTGGGCCTTGCTCGCGCCCGCCTTCGTCGCGAGCTGGATCACGGCCGAAGGCTCATACACGGCGCCCGCCCACAGGCCGATGATGGCGATGGTGAGCAACGCGCACGCCACCACGGTGCGCACGCGATACACGCTGCCGAATATTTCGCGCAGCGGATGGCCGTGATGCACATGGCTCGCCTCCGACTTCTGCCACTTGTCCGGCTCCTCCACGCGCGTGAGCACGAGAATGGCCACCACCACCGGCACCGCGCCCGTGAGGAACATGGCACGCGGCCGAAGTGCACGCCGATTGTGTAGTTGAGCGCGGCTGCGATGAAGAAGCCCGTGTAATAGCCGGTCTGCAGATAGCCCGCGCCCATCTTGCGGCGATCTTCGGGCCACGATTCGGCCACGTAGGTGCCCGCGAGCGCCCACTCCCCGCCTATGCCCACGCCCGCCAGAAAGCGGTAGATGCCGAGCGCCCACACGCTCTGCGCGGTGGCTGAAAGGCCCGTGAAGATCGCAAACATGAAGATGGTGCCGGCCAGCACGCGTGTGCGGCCAAAGCGGTCCGCGAGCGGCCCCCAGATGAACGACAGGCCCCAGCCCACGAGGAAGAGCGCGAACAGGATCGAGCCGGCCAGCCCGATGTTCGCCGCACTCGCCTCGTAGCCCGAGCGCGGCAACAGTTCGGTGAGCGCGGGCGTGAGCACGAGTGCGTAGATGAACGAGTCCATCCCATCGAGCGTCCAGCCCGCCCAGGCGCCCCAGAAACCGGCGATCTGCGACCGGTTGAGCGGTGTCTTGCTGCGAGTACGCCGCGCGGACTCGGTGATCGAATTCATGATGCTCCTCTCTCCTTTGATGTCTCGCCCACGCGCGCATGCCTGTGCGAGCGCGCGCCGCGAAACGCGGAAATGCAGGCCGCTCCAGCACCGGCCCTCTTCAGGACTCCCTGTAAGCCCCCGTACTTCTTACCCGTCTATAGTGAATCTGAGGTTTCCGTGCTGCGGGTTTTCGAGGCTTTCGCCTTGGTCGTTTTATATATAATATTTGATCTCATGAGCGACGCAACGAATGGTTTTCCCCTGGAAGGCGCTGCCGCGCCTCGCACCAGCACCTCGCGGATGATCGCCGACGCCCTGCGCAGCGCGATCGTCGAGGGCACGCTCGCGCCCAATGCGCCGCTGCGCCAGGACGCGATCGCGCGGCATTTTTCGGTCAGCGCCATTCCCGTGCGCGAGGCGTTGCGCCAGCTCGCGAGCGAAGGCTGGGCGAAGATCGAGGTGAACAAGGGCGCGAGCGTGGCCTCGCTCTCGGCCGACGAAGCGCGCGAGATCTATGAGATCCGCTCGGCGCTGGAAAGCCTCGCGCTCGGCCTTGCCATTCCGAACCACACGAGCGCCACGCTGCGCGAAGTGAGCGCGCTCGCTGCCGCCGCGAAGCGTGAACGCGACCCGTCGCTTTACGTCGCGCGCAACGAGGCCTTTCATATGAGCCTCTACGCGCCCGCCGGCCGGCCGCAGTTGATGGAGATGCTCACGACCCTCCATCGCCGCGGCGAACGTTATCTGCGCCTGAAATTCGGCTTTCCCGAGTACAAGGGCGAATCCGATAGCGAGCACGCCGAGATCCTCGCCGCCGTGAAGCGCGGCGACGTGCCCGCCGCGCAAAAGCTCGTGGCCGGGCACCTGCTCGGCACGGGCGAACTCCTCTACCGTTTCCTGACCGA
>DATBXG010000089.1:0-3943 GCA_036514415.1 Paraburkholderia sp. | reverse complement strand
CCGCCAACGCGGCCGACGCTCCCGCTGGAACGCGCGACATGCATCTGACCATCGGCGCGTCGATGGGCCTGCGTCCGCAGATGGGTGCGAGCGGCGCGCCCATGCAGCCATGCCGCGTGATCGGCTTCGCGCCGAACGAGGCGCTCTTCGTCACGGCGCCCCACGTCGACGGGCGCCCGATCAGCATCACGCCGGGCGAAAACGTCGAGATCGTCGCGATCGCTAGCCAGGCGGTGTATCGCTTCGTATGCACCGTGCATGCCACCTGCCAGTCGCCGCTCGACTATCTCGTGCTTTCGAAGCCCGCCAACATTCGCCGCCTGCGCGAGCGCCGCTCGATTCGCGTGCGCGCGCAGTTTCCGGTGCGCTATGGCATTGGCGAAGCAGGCGCGAGTTATGACGGCGTGGCGCTCGCGCGCGGCATCAGCGCGCTCGGGCTTTCGGTCAGCGCGCCGTGGGCGCTAGGCCAGGTCGGCGAACGCCTGCGCATCGCGTTCCAGTTGCGCTCGGGCGAAAACGATACGTCGATCGAAACCACCGCGATCATCCGCAATCTGCAGACGGAGACCGGCGATTGCCCGCACGCGACGCTCGGGCTCGAACTGGACCGTCTCACGCCCGCCGAGCAGATGGCAATGAAGGTCTACGTGTTCGATCGTCAGGACGACGTGCTTTACTGGTCTGGCGGCATGCGCTAACGCGCGCACGCACATTGTCAGGCGCGGCTTTCGCGCTTCACGCGAGCAGCGCCTGCGCGTCGAGGCACTCCCCGGCCCATGCCTGCGCAAGCGCCTCGCAGCGCCCCACACGCACCGCGCCAAGCTCGCAGTCGATCACGGTGACGTGGTCCGCCTGACGCGGCCGCGCGGGCCACTGCGTCGTGCGGCCGTCACTGAAGAGCCAGAGATGGCGCACGCGCGCCGGATCGCGGCGCGCGGCCGCCTCCAGCAATTGCGCCGCGCGGCCCATGCCGGCTTCGAGCGGCGTGCCGCCGCCCCCGCCAATGGGCTCGATCCAGCGCTCGTTCCACCAGCGCGGCACCGCAGGCCCGAAACGCAGTTCGGCGCCCGCGCCGCCGAATGCGATCAGCGCCACGTCCACCCGCTCGGCGCGGGCGCGATCGAACAACGCGATCAGCAAGCCCTTGGCGAGCGCGAGCTGGCCGCGCGCCAGCATGGAGGCCGAGCAATCCAGCACGAAGCAATGGAGCGCGCCGGAACCCGTGTTGCGCCTGGCGAAGCGCAAATGTTGCGCTTGCAACGGTGCGGCGCGCTTGACCGCCAGGGTGGGCGGCCAGGCGATACGGGAGCCATGCCGCGCCATTTGCGCGGCGCCGCTTCCCGGGCCTTGTCGCCGTCGAGCGCCGCCCTGTGCGAAGGCGGCGGCCTTTGCCCGACGGGTCAGCGTTTTTTTGCGGGCAGCGGGATCACGCCCTTCACCGGCCTGGCGGCGACGGGCTCGGGCGGCAGCTCGCCCCAATCGGTATCCGGCGCGGCCATTGCTGCCGTCTGCTTTTCTTCGCGCGCGGGTGGCGGCTCGGTAGAAGACGGCGCGCGCTGCGGCTCCGGCATCGCATGCCGCCGATGCGCGAGCACGCAATCCGCGACCTGATCGACATGTTCCGGGCTAACCGCGTCAGCGCCTTCGAACGCGGCCAGCGCGCGCGCCGCTCGCAGCATCACGAGGTCGGCGCGCAAGCCATCCACCGCCGCCTCGATGCAACGCTGCGCCGCGCGCTCATGCACGGCATCGCTCCAGGCGAGTGCGCCGAGCGCGCCACGCGCCGCCGCGATGCGTTGCGCGAGCGCGTGCTGTTCAGGCGCGTGCGCGGCGCAGGAGGCCTGCGGATCCGCGTCGAATGCAAGACGCGCCTTGACGATACGCTGCCGCTCGGCCGCGTCATGGGGCGTGCCGAGTTCGACCATCAGGCCGAAGCGATCGAGTAGTTGCGGGCGCAACTCTCCCTCTTCGGGATTCATCGTGCCGACCAGCACGAAACGCGCGTCGTGCGTATGCGAAACGCCGTCGCGCTCCACCGTGTTCACGCCGCTCGCCGCCGCATCGAGCAGCACGTCGACGAGTGCATCGGGCAGCAGGTTCACTTCGTCCACGTACAGCACGCCGCCGTGTGCGCGCGCGAGCAAGCCGGGAGCGAAGCGCACCGCGCTCTCGCGCAGCGCGGCCTCGAGGTCGAGGGTGCCGATCAGCTTGTCCTCGCTCGCGCCGAGCGGCAGCGTGACGAACGCGCCCTCGGGCAAGAGCGCCGCGAGCGCTCGCGCCGCCGTGGATTTCGCGGTGCCGCGCGGCCCGCTCACGAGCACGCCGCCAATCGCGGGGTCGATCGCCGCGAGCAGCAGCGCGCGCTGGAGCGGCGCCTGGCCAACCAGTGCGGTAAAGGGAAACGCGGGACGCGAGGCCGCTGCGCTCATGGTCCTGATCCTTCCAGTTGTTGCCCGGCTTCGAGCAGGCGTTGTTCGAGTTGCGCGCGATGTTCGCCCGGCTCCTGCCAGAGGCCGCGCTGGATCGCTTCGAGCAGGCGCTCGCACACCGCGTGCAGCGCGTGCGGATTGTGGCGCTGCATGAAAGCGCGCGTGTCTTCGTCGTGCACGTAGGCGTTCGCCACCAGTGCGTATTGATGGTCGCCCACCACGCGCGCAGTCGCGTCGTAACCAAACAGATAGTCGACGGTCGCCGCCATCTCCGCGGCGCCCTTGTAGCCATGACGCTTCACGCCGTCGATCCACTTCGGGTTCACCACGCGCGAGCGGATCACGCGCGCGATCTCCTCGTGCAGCGGGCGAACGCGCGGCGCGGCGGGGTTGCTGTGGTCCGCATGATAGAGCGCGGGCTGCGTCTGCGAGAAGTGCCGCGCCGCCGCGGCCATGCCGCCCTGGAACTGGTAATAGTCGTTCGAGTCGAGCAGGTCGTGTTCGCGGTTGTCCTGGTTCTGCAGGACCACGTCGAGCGTCGAAAGGCGTGCGCGGAACGCGTCGCCCGCTTCGTCGCCCGCGCTCTTTTGCGCGTAGGCGTAGCCGCCCCAGGCCTGGTATGCGTTCGCGAGATCGGCGTCGGTTTGCCACTGGCGATGGTCGATCATCGACTGCAGGCCCGCGCCGTATGCCCCCGGACGCGCGCTGAAGACACGCCAGCCCGCCCGGCGGCGCGCCTCGTCGGCGGCCATGCCGTTCGCGACGAGCGCGTCGCGCTCCTGCTGCACGCGTGCGCGCAGCGGGTTCTGGTGCGCCGGTTCGTCGAGCTCGGCGACGGCCTGCACGGCCGCATCGAACAGATGCATCACGTTCGGAAACGCGTCGCGGAAGAAGCCCGATACGCGCAGCGTCACGTCGATGCGCGGCCGGTCGAGCGCCTCGGCCGGCATGATCTCGAAGTCGGTCACGCGCTGGCTGCCGGCGGCCCACTTCGGCCGCACGCCAATCAACGCGAACGCCTGGGCGATGTCGTCGCCGCCCGTGCGCATCGTCGCCGTGCCCCACACCGAAAGCCCCACCGCGCGCGGATAGTCGCCGTGCTCCTGCAAATGCCGCTCGATGAGCTGCTGCGCCGATTTCATGCCGAGCGCCCACGCGGCTTGCGTCGGTATGGCGCGCGTATCGACGGAATAGAAGTTGCGGCCCGTTGGCAGCACGTCGGGACGGCCGCGCGAAGGCGAGCCGCTCGGGCCGGGCGGCACGAAGCGGCCTTCGAAACCGCGGCGCAGCTGGCGCATTTCCTCGCGGCCACAGGCGTCGAGGCGCGGCAGCACATCGTCGCGCAGTCGCGCGAGCACCTGGGCCGCGTGCGGGAGCGCCTGCGTTGCCGCATCGTTGCGATCGTCCGAACAAATGCCTTCGATCAGCGTTGCCGCCAGCATTTCCAGACGCTCGCGCGTGTCGCCCGCGTGACGCCACGGCGCGTCGCTCACACCGGCGAGCAGCGGCGGACG
>DATBXG010000088.1:0-10175 GCA_036514415.1 Paraburkholderia sp. | reverse complement strand
CCCGCCGCAGCCACCATGAGATACAGCCGGAAGAGCCGCGCTGCCGATTGCGGGCCCCCGCGATGATGCGCGGCGAACGTGGGAAACAGATACTGCGCCATGGCGATCGCGGCGTCGGCGAGCAGCATTTGCGCGAGCTTCGACGACATCTGCCAGGCGCCGAGTTGCGTCGGCCCGAGCAGCTTGCCCACCACCACCTTGTCGAACTGGTTGGTGATGAGGATGATCACGCTGCTCGCCCAGATCCAGCGGCTGAAGCCCACGTAGTGGCCGATGCCCGACCAGCGCAGCCGGATCGGCGGACGCGGCGAGAGCGCGACCCAGGTGACGATGCTCTTGAAGGCCTCGCCGACCATCATGCCGAGCAGCAGCGAGTACGGCCCCGCACCCGCTAGCGCGAGCGTGATGCCGAGCCCGCAGTCGATGCATGCCGACGATATTTCGAGGGCCGCAATGTGCTGGAAATGGCGCTCGCGCTGCGAGATGAAATACGCGGGCGACGCGAGCCCTCGCAACAGCGGCAGCAGCGCGGCCAGTTGCACGAGCGCGATGGCGCCGCCCAGGTGGAACTGCGCGTCCATGAGCGGCGCGCTCGCGACGAGCAGCAGCGCGATCAGCAGACCGCGCGAGGCGAGCGTGGTCCAGACGGCGCCCGCTTCGGCGCGCGACGGCGGCGCCTGGCCCTGGATCACGGCTTGCGCGAGCCCGGTGTCGGAGAGCGCTTCGGCAATCGCGACCGCGAGCAGCGCGACGCTCGCGAGACCGATTGCGGAGGGTCCGAGAATGCGCCCGATCACGAGGAACTTGACGGCCACGAGGCCGCGCACGACGACCTGCTGCAGCAACACCCAGGTCGCAGCGCCGGGTCCGAAACCCGCCTTCACCGGCCATGCCGACAGCCGCATCACGCGCAAAATGCCTCTCCTGTGTCGACCGGGAGTCAGGGCATCGGCCCCAACGCCCGAAGGGTCTGAATAGCCGCGTGACGTGGCGCGCGGACCAGTATGTTTGAGAACGCGTTTTCGTCCCCGCGTTCTGGACCTTACCGCGGCGCCACGCCCGCGACGCGCCATCTGCCAGGTGGATTCGGACGGGCGCGGGACACCTTCCGCGAACACGCAAGCGATCCGCATGACCCCAGGCTTTTTCGGCCAGCCCGCCCTTCAATCTGGCGCATGCCGTTTGCGCACCCCTGCTATTTTGTTCCTGACAAAGCTCATCGGGCCTCCCGCATGGAAAACGCGTCGATCGCCAGATATCGCAATGCCGCTCCCAACGCCCCCGACGCGGCCAGTCCGTCCGATGTCGACGCCGGCGCGCTCGCGAGTTCCGAGCCCCACGATATCCACCCGTCGACGGGCGACGACTGGATCGCCATCATCGAGCCGAACTTCACCGGCCACCGCTGGCGTTACGTCGAATGGATCGCGCAGGCGTGCGTGGAAGCGGGGCATCGCTGCGTCGTCGTCACCGATACGGAATTTGCGAGTCATCCGCTCGCGCAGCGCATCGTGCGCGAAGCGCGGCCGGAGCTGCGCCTCGTGCTGCTCGACCTGCACACCGTCCCGTTCGGCCCGCATTTCGCGGCGAGCGTCTACATGCGCTTTCGCAACTTCTATGCGCGCGCACTCAGGCAGGTGGAACAGCGCATGCCTGTGCGGCTCGTCGTGGCGCCCTACGCCGACTACTTCTTTTACACGCTCGGGGGCTTCGGCTCGCCATTCGGCAAGACGCCGTGGATCGCCATCGTCATGGGCATGACGTTCCATCACGCGAGCATCGGGTTGCGCACGCCGCGCCGTCCCCTGGTCGACGTGGCCAAGTCGATGCTGTTCCGGCGCGCCATGTGCGCACGCGGCCTGCGCGCGCTCTTCACGATCGACCCGACGCTGCCCGACTGGTTCGCCAGCACGCGTCCCGCGCGCGCCGCGCCCCTCAACTACGTGGCCGACCCGTTTCCCGAAATCGAAGGCATCGATCCGCGCGTCGCGCGCGAGCGCCTGAAGCTCGACCCGCATACGCGCTATCTGCTCGTCTATGGCGCGATCGGCGAGCGCAAAGGCATTCGCGAGCTGATGCTCGCGCTCGCGCACAGGCGCGATGTGCCTTGCCTCGTCATCGCCGGCCAGCAGGACGACGCAACGCGCGCGTTCATCGACACGCACGCGCCGCAGCTCACGCCCGCGCCGGTGATCTTCAACGAGTTCGTGTCCGAGGAGCGGGAGCGCGATCTCTTTTCCGCGTGCGACGCCGTGTGGCTCGGCTACAGGCAGCACTACGGCATGAGCGGCGTGCTCGTGCAGGCGTACCGCTTCCGCAAGCCCGTGGTGGCGAGCGCCGACGGCCTGATCGGCTGGTATTGCCGTGACGGCGCGCTCGGGCCGCTGCTCGACGATCTCGAGCCCGCCACGATCGTGCGCGCGCTCGATACGCTCGCCGAGCGCTGGACCGACGGCCAGCCAGCCGCGCAGCCCGGAGCCGAACACCTCCTCTCGCGCCATACACTCGACCAGTTCAAGCGCGCGCTGCAAGCCGCCATGGCCTGAGCGCAATCCTTCGCGCCGCATGATATGACGCGTATGGAAACCCGCCCATGAAATTCAGCATCCCGAATTAAACTGGCGCAATCATGCGATGAACTCAGGCAATGCCTTCGACCTTGCCGTCCACCGCGGGCGTCTCGCTGCGCTCGCGAGAGACCGCCCCGCGCCTGTCGGGGAACATCGCGTCGCGCAAACGCAGGAACGGAAACTCGACGGCGCGCGTGGTGAGGTAGCCCAGCCCCGCAGCAATGACGAACTGCGCGAGGATCACGACGGGCCACGCGGCGAGCGGCGGCACGCCGAGCGCGCTCGCCTTGTGGATCATATAGTCGCCGGGTGCGAGCGCGAGCGAATGCCAGAGGTAGATGCCATACGAGTACACGCCGAGCCACGCCAGCCCGCGGTACACCCAGGTCGAGCGCAGGCTGCCGGAATGCTCGAGCACGAGCATGATGAGCGCGCAGAAACCGATGGCCTGGATCGTGTAGCCAATGCTCTCGTCGAGCGCGATATGGGGCGTTGCGAACACGAGCCAGACGAGCAGCAGCCCCACCGCGCCGATGAGCCAGCGCTTCCTCGCGACGAGCGTGCGCCAGACTTCGGGCTTCATCCAGTAGATGGTCGCGAGAATGACGCCGACGAGCAGGCTGTCCATGCGGTACTGCGTATAGTTGAACGCGCCTGCGAGGTCACCGTTCGAAACAGCGACGCAACGCGCAGTGAGCACGAGCACGCAGAGGCCGGCCATCACCGCGATCAGCGCATTCGCGCGCAGCCGGAAGTGCGCGAGCAGTATCAGCAGTGCGGGGAGGAACAGATAGAAGTGCTCTTCGACGGCCAGGCTCCACGTTTGCGCTATGGAGGTGCCGAAGTAATTCTGCATGTGCGTGAGGTTCTGCCAGAGGAACGTATCGCGCGGATGGCGACCCGCCAGCGCATGAAAGAGAATCAGCACGTAATACGCGGGCCAGATCTTGAAGATCCGCCGCACGATGAAGCGGCGCGCGCCGATACGGCCCGACTGCGCGTACTGGCGCAGCAGCAGCCCGCCAACGAGAAAGCCACTCAGCGTGAAGAAGAGGTTCACGCCTTCGTGGCCGAAGCTTTTCAGCGGAATTTCGAGCGCGTGGACCCACGCATGGCCCGTGCGCACCGTGTGGAAGTGATAGCCCATCACGACGAAGATCGCGATGCCGCGCACGAAGTCGAGTTCGACGGAACGCCCTTGCGTCGGCGATCTCCCTCCGTGTAGTAGCTTCATGGCTCTTTCCTCGTTCAGTCCATGCCGGATTCTTCCGCAAGGCAGACGATGAAAAACTGACTCCTGCTGGCCCATCATGCGCACAGGCCCCGTGCAGCGTGCGCCAAGTTCCCGCCGTTCTCAGCCAGATGTGTGGGGCAAACCACACCCCGGATCAGAATATTTTTCCTGCCGCCACAACCCTGCCGCTTCCCGCCAGCCGCATGCGCAAGCCGCTTGCGGCGTTTTATATTGAGTCGAGCCTTCGCATGCGGCGTGCTTGTCTGTGGCACTCCGTATGCGACCCCAAGCAGCGCACCGGGAGGAATGCCGATGCGAAACAAACATGCCGTCCTGTGGATCTGGGTGTGCCTCGTGCCACTCGCTTTCGACTATAAGGCACCTGACTCCCAGTTCGGCCACGGCGCGCAGTGGCTGGTCGTCTTTCCGGCCCTGGCAGGCGCCACCATTCTCGCGATGATCGGCCCGCGCTTCGCGCGCGCCTCGCGCCTGCGCACGTTCGTCACGCGCGCGCTCGTGCTGAGCCTCGTCGGCAGCGTAGTCGCACAAATGCTGCAGCACAACCCGATTGGCAATTACCTGCGCGTGATGCTGCCGTTCCTGCTGTTCGTGCTCGGCTATGCCGCCATGTGCCGCCCGTGGCACCCCATCCGCATCATGCAGATGCAGCGTGCGCTCTACTACGCGAACGTGCTCTGCCTCGTGTTCACGTTCCTGTTCGGCCTGCTCGCGGTCGGCGGGCCGATCTCCGATATCCGGTTCCGCATTGTCTCGCCGACGATGCTCGCGCTCCAGGCCATGCTGCTGCATCAGTTCATCGTCGCGCGGCGCTTCAACCTGACGATGGTGCTCGTGTTCCTCGGCACGCTCATCGTCGAACTGCTGAGCGTCACGCGCAGCCTGCTGCTCGCCACCGTGCTGCTCGCCATGTTCGCCGCATGGCTCGCCTCGCCGTCGGTCAGCCATCTGATCAAGTCGTTCTTCCGCACGGGCATGGCGCTTTCGTTCGTCGTGGCGCTGGGCGTGGGCACGGCGTGGCTCTTCCCGTCCGTCACCAACCACTGGACACAGCGCGTCACCGCCGCGCAGAACTCGGAATCCGCCCGCGACCCGACCACGGTCACGCGTATCGCGGAAATTCGCGACCAGTACGACCAGGCCACTGAGTCGGCGGAATCGCTGTTGTTCGGCAAGGGCTATGGCCACGTCTACCGCTACTCGCCAATCTATTTTCAGTACGTGAGCGAGACGTTCAGCAAGTCCGATTACTTCAATACCAGCGACTGGGTCGCGGGCCACAACTTCTGGGTGTACCAGCTGTACGCGGAAGGCCTCGTGTTCGGAGCCTGCATGCCGCTCGCGGTGATCGTCGCGCTCATCGTCGCGGGCGGTGCATTCAGACGATGGCGCCGCATTGCGCCGCGCCACCCGCTGCTCATGCCGCTCAGCATGTCGCTCCTCATGCTTGCCGCGCTGCCGGGCGCGTCGATTGGCGGCAATCCGCTCGGAGCACGTTTTTCGGGCCTCGTCTACGGCCTCGCGCTCGGCCTTATCGTCGCACTGTACTCGCAGCTTCATTACCGGATCGACCTCGTGCGCAAACGCCAGCGGCTGCACCCGTCGTACCGGCACGAACCCGCCTTCCAACCCACGGCGCCCGCGGCGGCGCCGGTGCCGCTCAATGCCTACGCGACCCCGGAGCCCCGATGAAGATCCTGCACCTCGTATCCACCGTCGACCCGCGTTCGGGCGGACCCATCGAAGGCGTGCGTCAGAGCGGCCTTGCGATGACGGCGCTCGGGCATCAGATCGAAGTGGCGTCGCTCGACCCGATCGACGCACCGTACGTGCGCGAATTTCCGTTGGCGCTGCACGCGCTGGGCCCGGGCCGCGGGCACTACGGATACAGCCCCGGCTACGTGCCGTGGCTGCGCGCGAACGCCGGACGCTTCGACGCGGCGATCGTGCACGGGCTCTGGCAATACCACGGCTTCGGCGCGTGGCGCGCGCTGCGTCACGCGCAGCTGCCCTACTACGTGTACACGCACGGCATGCTCGACCCGTGGTTCAAGGCCACGTACCCGGTCAAGCATCTGAAGAAATGGACCTACTGGCCGTGGGGCGACTTTCGCGTGCTGCGCGACGCCGCCGCCGTGATCTTCACCACCGACGAGGAACGCCTGCTCGCACGTCAGTCGTTCTGGCTGTATCGCGCGAACGAGCGCGTCGTGCCATTCGGCACCAATGCGCCGCGCGAGGACCCGCACACGTTGCGCGAAGCCTTCCTGCAAGAGTCGCCGCATCTCCAGAACAAGCGCATCGTGCTGTTCCTCGGGCGCCTGCACCCGAAAAAGGGTTGCGACATGCTGGTTCACGCGTTCGCCGAGCATGCGCACGAGATTCCGGACGCGCATCTCCTGATCGCGGGCCCCGACAAGGGCAACTGGCAACCCGCGCTGCATGCCATCGCGCAGTCGCACGGCATTGCGCACCGCATCAGCTGGCCGGGCATGCTACAGGGCAACCTCAAGTGGGGCGCGTTTTACGCGAGTGACGTGTTCGTGCTGCCCTCGCACCAGGAGAACTTCGGCGTTGCGGTGGCCGAAGCGCTGGCGTGCGGGCTGCCGGTGCTGGTCTCGGACAAGGTGGGCGTCTGGCGCGAGGTCCAGGCGGATCACGCGGGCTTCGTTGCGCCCGACACGGTCGCGGGCACGCAGCGGCTCTTCGCGGCATGGCGCGCGCTGGACGAGCGCGCGCGCAACACGATGCGCTCGCAGGCGCGGCGCACGTTCGATGCGCGCTTCGCGATGGACGGCATGGTGCATTCGCTGCTCGGCTTGTTGCAGGAGCATCCGTCGCACGCAGCTGCGCGATTTCGCGCGGGGCGTCCGATGAGCGCCATGGCACGCGGCGAGCCTGAGGAGCAGGAAGAACAGACAGCGTCGGCGCAGAACTGAACGCTGCAAGTTGCGACGGAACGCGCCGGCCTGCGGGCCGCGCGTTCGGCTACTGGGTCAGATAGCGGAAATGGAAATAGTAGGGATTGGCAGGGGTGACGAGGCAACGCAGCTGAAGCGACATCAAGAATCGAACGCGAATCGAACAATGAGCCAGCGTTGCACTTTCGTGGCGATGTGCGAATCCTGTGAGCAAGGGGGCAAGACTATGTTACACAACACACCTGTTTGTTCTGGCGGGGAGGCCGCCGACGCAACCGCGAAGCAGCGTGCGGGCGATGGACTCTCATGGGCGCGCCCGTGGCGCGAGGCATGCAGCAAAGCGCCCGGTTTGCGCAGCGTATCAGCAGGCCGCGCATGGGCAACCATGGCGGCGATGATGGCGGCCACGGCGCTGATTGCGGGCTGCGGCCTGTCGCCGGGCATGACGGCGCCTTCGAGCGTCACCGAGGCAAAGGCCGCCACCGAAGCCGCGCGCACGGGCGGCAAGGGCGATCAACCACCGGCGGGCGCGCTCGTCGAGATCAATAGCGAACTGGTCGCAAAGCAGGCGGCATCGCGGCCGACGACCATCCCGGCCGACGTCGAGACGCTGTTCGGCACGCCCAAGCCCTACACGCTCGGGCCCGGCGACGTGCTGAGCATCGTCGTGTGGGACCACCCCGAGATGAATCTGCCGACGAACGGCGGCGGTGGCGGCAACGGGCAGCAGGACCAGAGCGCGAGCCAGGTGCAGTCGGGCTATACCGTCGACTCGACGGGTGCGATCCAGGTGGCCTACGTGGGTCCGATCCACGTGGCGGGGCTCACCGAGATGCAAGCCCGCGACCTGGTGTCGAAGAAGCTCGCGTACTACCTGAACAAACCCCAGGTGACGCTGCGCATCGAGTCGTACCGCAGCCGGCGCGTGTACGTGGACGGCGAAGTGCGCACGCCGGGGCTCATGGTGCTCAACGACATGACGATGTCGCTGCCCGAGGCGATCAACCGCGCGGGGGGCTTCACGGCGGCGGGCGACCGCTCGCGGGTCAGCGTGACGCGCGGCGAGAAGACGGTCATGGTGAACATTCCCGACATGATCAAGAAGGGCATGAACCCGGACAAGATCCTGCTGCAGAACGGCGACCTCATACGCGTGTATTCGGCGAACGAAAGCCGGGTGTTCGTGCTGGGCGAAGTCGGGCACCCAGGACCGCTTCCGTTCGACAACGGGCACCTCTCGCTGAACGACGCAATCGGCAACGCGGGCGGCATCAGCCAGTCGTCCGGCGACGCTTCGCAGGTGTATGTAGTGCGCGGCCAGAAGGAAGGACATCGTACGGTCTTCCACCTCAACGCTTCGACGCCCGAGGCGATGGCCACGGCCGACGAGTTCGAACTGAAGCCGAACGATGTCGTGTTCGTCGATGCGTCGGCGCTCGTGAAGTGGAGCCGTGTGGTCAACCTGATCCTGCCGAGCACGCAGGCAGCCGCAGCGGGCCGGGCGGTCGGATACGGCGCCGGGTACTGATCCGTGTGGTTCGTGTGGGCAGGCCTTCGGGCCTGCTCACGTCACCGCGATCGGGCCGGCTTTGGGCTTTGGGCTTTGAACCAGCCCGCTCCAGTCAAGTCTTGCCTTCCGTGCTTTCCTGAAAGCGCCAGCGGATGAAGCGGCACGGGTTGCCGCCATACACGCCACCCGCTTCGAGCGAGCGGTGCACGACCGAGAGCGGCGTGACCACCGCCGAGCGTCCGATCGTGACGCCCATCTGCACGACGCATTTCGACGAGACCCACGCGCCGTCCTCGATCACGATCGGGGCCACGTGCAGGTCCATGTTCGTGCGCATGTCGTGCGACCCGGCGCTGAGAAACGCGCCCTGCGAAATGCAGACGTTCGAGCCGATACGGATGGGCGCCTGGTTGTAGATCCACACGTCCACGCCGATCCAGCAGTTCTCGCCCAGCTCGAGATTCCATGGCGCCTTCACGCGCATGGGGTGCACGAGGCGGCAGCCCTCGCCCACTTTCGCGCCGAAGAGCCGCAGCAGGCCCACACGCAGCGCCGAGAGCGGCAGCAGACGGTTGTCCAGCACGCAGGTCTCCACCACATACCACACGGCCTGCACGAGCTTGCCGCGGCGCGCGACGTAGTTGCCCTTGCCCGCGCGGCTCAAATCGATCACACGAATGGCTGCGCCCGCGGGCCGTGCTGCCTGCGCTGACTGCGGCGGCGGCACGACGTCTGCCGGCGGCGCCTCGCCGGCCTCGTCCCGCGGCCTGCTCGCGCCGAGGCGCCCGATACCTTCGACCGTTTCCGCCATGAACGCTCCTTGCCCATCCGGGTCGGTTCCGGTTGGCTGTTCCTGCGATTGCGAGCCCACGCAGCGGGCCGCATCGAGCTACCGTTTCATTATCGGGCGGCCGCCCCACCGGCTCGCGTGCGTGGCCGACACGGCAGGGGTTTTGGCGCGGCGGCGCGACGCGGTGTGGGCAACATGAAGGCATGGCGCCGCATCATTGGCGGCGCGCAGGATAGACGCCATGCCCAGTTTTTATCGTCTTCAGTCCCCGCCGATCGCTCATGCTGCGCGCGTGAGCGGCATGATCCGGGGCGCCGCGCCCTACGTGCTCGCCGCCGCGCTGCAAGCCGCGTGCGCCGCATGGCCGTGCGCCGCGCTTGCGCAACGCGCCCCGAGCACCGCCTCGTCCGCTTCGTCGGGCAAGCAGGGCGACACCATGTCCTCCGCCGCGAGTCGCGAAAAAGCCGATGAGCAACGCCTGCTCGGCGGCCCGAGTTCCTCCGGCAACCCCTACAGCGTGAGCCCGTACACCAGCAACGGCGCCTCGCCGGACGACGCGGAAGATGCGCTCACGAACGAAAAGCACATGCACGTCGTCCCGCCAGGGGACAAGGCGGCGAGCGATGCGAGCGCCTCGGGCGGCAGGTATGACCGCGCAGACGCGTCGTCAAGAAGCGGCGGGGGGAGCGTCAGGAGCCACAGCAGGATCGCAGCGAACGGCCAGTCGCGCGCCGGCAACGCCGTGGCGAGGAACACCGCTGGCAGCGGCGGGCGTCATGCGAGCGCCGGCTATGACTACGGCGCCAGTCAAACCTCGCCGACCGCCCAGGTCTACGGCAATCCGTACGGCAGCCCGTACGGATCGCCGGACCAGCCCAACTCGATACTCTACAAATCACCCTGGTAGTCCCCCCCGGCCTGGGACGGCATCGTCACGCTATCGCGCGCTTCACACATCGGACTGCTCGACCTCCGGCAACGTCGATCCGCCTTTGCCCGCCGCCCGCTCGGGCGCCTCACCGGCGAGCGCGGCGAGCCTCGCTTCGAGCACGTCGAAGATGGATTGCGGCGACAGCATGCGCTTCGCGTAGCGCCGCGCGGCACGGCCGAGCGCCGCGCGCCGCTCGGGCTC
>DATBXG010000087.1:0-13162 GCA_036514415.1 Paraburkholderia sp. | reverse complement strand
CCCGCGCACGTCGATCCGTCCACGCTGCGCATCGGCTATACGGAAGACTTCGGCTGTTGCGACGTCGATCCGCACATTCGCGAAGTGTTCCGCGCGCGCATGGCCGCACTCGGGCGCATCGTCCACACGTGCGAGCCGGTGGAGTTCGACCTTGGCGACGTGCATCGCTGCTTCGACGTGATCCGTGCGGAAAGTTTCGTCGCGGGTCTGCATTCGGCGTACACGCGCGACCCTGGCGCGCTCGGACCGAACACGCGTGCCAACTACGAGATGGGCGCGAAGATGTCGCTTGCGGACAGTGCGTGGGCACAGGCCGAGCAGACGCGCATCTTCCAGCGCTTCCAGCGCGCGTTCTCGCGCTACGACGTGATCGTCTCGCCGACTACGCCCGTTACGCCGTTCCCATGGAGCGAGCTGTACGCCGCGCAGATCGACGGCCGGGCCCAGGAGAACTACTACCGTTGGCTCGCGCTCACCTATGTCGTCACGCTCACCACGCATCCGGCGCTCTCGCTGCCGTGCGGCGTCGATCATGCGGGCATGCCGTTCGGACTGCAGATCGTCGGTCCGTTTCGCGGCGACATGAAGACGCTCGCTGTCGCGCAGGCGCTGGAAGCGGTGTTTTCGGCGTATCCTGAACTGCGTCGCCCGCGCCCCGATCTCGCGCGTCTCCTGCAACCCAATCCGGCGCTGACTTCCATCGTCACTGCGCCTCCCATTTATAACCCGACCGGCAGCGATGCTGCGGGTCTTTCGGCGGTATGAACATGAGCAACGACATCCAGCGACTGCAAACCAACGCGCGCATGAGCCAGGTGGTGATCGCCAATGGCGTGGTGTATCTGTCGGGTCAGGTGCCCGATACGGCAGGCGCGTCCATCGACGTGCAGGCCACCGAGATTCTCACGCGCATCGACAGGCTGCTCGCTTCGGCGGGCGTGGACAAGACGCGCGTGCTGACCGCGAACGTGTGGCTGAGCGACCCGAAGCATTTCGACGCGTTCAATGCCGTGTGGGACGCCTGGGTTCCTCTGGGGCACGCGCCCACGCGCGCCTGCGTGCAGGCGTTGCTGATGCGGCCCGGGCTCGACGTCGAAGTGGCCGTCACGGCGCTTGCCTGAGCGCTGTCGAGCCGGGGACATCACGTGATGAATTTCGATTCGGTCGTGCTTGGCGGCGGTATCGTCGGCGTGTCGGTGGCATTGCAGTTGCAGCGGCGCGGCCTTGCGGTCGCGCTCGTCGACCGCCGGGCGCCGGGCAATGAAACATCGCTCGGCAACGGTGGACTGATTCAGCGCGAAGGTGTCTACCCCTACGCCTTTCCGCGCGATCTTGCCACGCTCCTGCGCTACGCGGGCAATCGCTCGACCGACGTGCGCTATCACCCGGCGGCGCTGCCGGGCCTGCTGCCTTTTCTGTACCGCTACTGGCACCATTCGCGCGCCGACCGGCACGCCGCGATCGCGCGCGCCTATGCCACGCTGATCGAGCATTGCGTGACCGAGCATCGTGCGCTGATCGAGGCCGCGGGCGCCCAGGCGCTGTTGCGCACCAACGGGTGGATGAAGGTGTTTCGCCGCGCGGCCGCGATGGACGCCACGGTTGCCGACGCGCAGCGCTGGCAGCGCGAGTTCGGCGTGCACCACGAGGCGCTGGACGCCGCCGCGCTTCGGGCTGCCGAGCCCGCGCTGAGCCACACGCTGGTTGGCGGCGTGCGCTACACCGACTCCGATTCGGTTAGCGATCCGAACGGTCTCGTGACAGCTTATGCGCAGTTGTTCGAGCAGCTTGGCGGCCGTGTGCTGATTGGCGACGCTTCGACGCTCGAACCGTCGTGGCGAGTCATGACCCAGGACGGCCCCGTGCAGGCGAAGTCGGCGGTGATCGCCATGGGGCCGTGGTCGGGCGATCTCACGGCGCGGCTGGGCTACGACTTGCCGCTCGCGGTGAAGCGGGGCTATCACATGCACTACGCGGCGACGAATGGCGCAAAGCTTAACCAGCCCGTTCTCGACGCCGAAGCGGGCTTCCTGATCACGCCGATGGTGCGCGGCATTCGCCTTACGACCGGCGTCGAACTCGGCTTTCGCGATTCGCCCAGGACGCCGGTTCAGCTCGAAGCGGTCGAGCCGCTCGCGCGCGGCATTTTCCCGCTGGGCGCGCGGCTCGATGCCGAGCCGTGGCTGGGCTGCCGCCCCTGCACGCCCGACATGATGCCGGTCATTGGGCCCGCGCCCAGGCACGACGACCTCTGGTTCGCCTTCGGCCATGCGCACCACGGGCTTACGCTCGGGCCGGTCACGGGCCGCCTGATCGCGGAGATGATGACGGGCGCGCCAACGGTCGTGGACCCCCGGCCATTCCGTGCCGGGCGGTTCTGACGCAGAGCGCCCCGGCGCGTCCGGTCAGAACCGGTAATAGAGGCCCGCGAAAGCGGTGAGTTCGCGACGGGACTCGGTGATCGGGCTGCCGGCGGCGTAGTGCTGAAGGCGTCCGAGCGTCGTGTTCACCGAGCCGACCCAGTGCTTCGAAAAGTCGTGCGTCACGTAGAACGTCATGTGCACATCGCGAATGCCCGCGCCGGTCGAGTAGGCCGGCAAGCCGGATGCGGCGCTCTGCTCCGGCGTCACGCCGAAGAGCGTCTTGGTGTAGACGGCGTTGGCCCACGTGAGCCCGGGCCCCACGGAGAACAGCCACCCCGTGAGGGGCAGCGAAGCATAGAGATCCGCGCTTGCCGTCGTTCCCTGGCCGTGGCCGCTGATGTCCTGATACACGGCAACGGCGCCCGTGAATGCCCACAGCGTGTAATCGGCGAAGAGGCGCAGCTTCGGGCCGTCATCGACGTTGCTCAGGCCGTGCAGATGCGGGTCGTCCGAGACGCTGCGCGACTGGAAGTCGAAGCTCAGCGACGCGCCGACGTGGTAGTTCTCCGCGGCAAGCACGTTCACGCCCAGCACGTCCGGCCCCTGCGAGAAGATGCGGTCGCGGTACGAGATGTCGAGCGCCGGAAACGGATAGACCTTCATGTGGCGCGCGCCCGGATACTCCGGCGCGAAATAGGCGCCCGGGCCGATCGAGACCTTCCATGGCGAGTCGGTCTCGCTGGTATCCGCCCACGCGTGCGGGGCGATGACCAGCGCGGCGAGGCACGCCAGGCCTTTCATTGCTGTGGGCGATTTCACGTATTTTTTCTTCCCACTGCCGCCAGTTGACGCAAACGACGGGCGAGCGCCTTGGAGACGACCGGCTGGCCCGGCGAGTCGTGCGCCCCTCGCGCGGCTTCGCTCTCGCGCAGGAACAGCACCGTTTCGCGCGCAACGATTTCGCGCTCGTTGTCGGAGGTGATCATGTGATACGAATCGTCGAGCCACAGCGTGCGCAGGAAGTTCGAGCCAATGCGGTCGATCACGTGGCGCGGATTGCGCGGGCTCGATGTTTCGTCGTCGATGGCGTGAATGACGAGCGTATCGTTCTCGATCGCGGCGACATCCTTGCGCGCCGCGCGCGACAGTCGCAGCGCCTGATGCAGCGCCGGCAGGGAAATCGTCGAAGGGCCCACCTCGCTGAAGTCGCTGCGTTGCATGGCGCGGGCGATCTTCTTGCGCAGCGCTTCATTGCGCACGCCGAACGGTTCGGCTTCGCGATAACGATAGCGGTGGCGCAGCGGCGTGAAATACGCCCAGTCGAGCAGAAAGCGATACCACGGGATCGCCCAGCCGTCGTAGGCGAGCGTGAGCGAGAGCAGGACGAGCGACTGCGCGGCGGGCCGTTCGCGGATCAGGCGCAGCGCGAGCGCGCCGCCGATCGACAGACCGCAGATCGATACGCGCTCGTAGCGCGCAGCCAGGGCATCGAATTCGCGCACGGCGTTCTCGACCCATTGCTCCATCGGCAGTTCGCCCAGGCCGGCGCTATAGCCTTCGATGACGGGCGCGCAAACCGTGAAGCCTTCGCCTTGCAGGTAGCGCGCGAGATATCTCAGCTCGAGCGGCGAGCTGGAGAGGCCGTGAAGCATCAGCACGGCGTGGCCGTCGCCTTCGCTGAAGAAGCGCGCGGACTGCGCGGCCAGCGGGTCGACGGCGGGCCGTTCCATGTCGACAGTCGCCATGTCAGCTCTCCGTGCGCAGCACGAGAAAATCGCCTGCATGCGTGGTGAAGCGTTCGCAGCTGCAGTTCGTGTGCCGATACTCGCGTTTGTGCTGCTCGCTGCGCAGGCGCAGGCGGTGATGCCCCGGCGACAGTGCGTGGGTCAGGCGCTGAACGTCTTCGGGATGGAGCGCGTCGAAGAGCGGGCCTGGCGCGACTTCAGCGGCGGCCGGCAGCGCTTGCGCCGTGCTCTGTCCCGCGCTCGCGCGCTGGGCGGCGTTGCGCTCGAGCCCCTTGATGAGAATGAAGCCGTCATGATGCTGCGCGAGATGGCGCAACAGGCGATGCGTTTCATCGAAGGCGCGGCGGGCCAGTGCGCGCTCGTTGTCGTGCCGCAGCAGCATTTCGTAGCGCGACTGCGCGACCAAGGCGATTAGCTGCGCGCGAAACTGTTCGCGGCGCAGGCGCTCGATCAGGATGATCACGATAACCGTGACGAGCGGGTAGGAGACCACCAGGATCACATCGCGGGCGTCGATGTAGGTGAAGTAACCATAAGGGGGCACGAACATATAGTCGGCAATGCCGAGACCCAGCACCATCACGGTCATGGCTGGCCCGAGGCCGAGGAAATACTCGACCAGTGAAGCGGCGATACAGAATGTCGTGCCCGGCATCATCGGGCCCAGCAGGGGGTGGAGTGCGAGGCGGATCACACTCGCGAGCGCAAGCGCGCCAGCAGCGAGACACCACCGGCGTGGGCCTCTCGGCGCCCAGTTGCGGGCGTTACGGACTTTCATGATTTCCCGGGCCGCCCGCCTGGTGGCGAGCCATAGCGTGTCTCGCGCATCGGCGAGGACTGATCGCTTTAATTGTAAGTGGCGAAAGGTATTCGACAGGAATGACGGAGCGGGGTTGAAACCCCCAGGCCACCGCCAGTATTCCTAGGCAATACGCGCGTGCGAATATTACCACCGTTTACAGCTGCAGACCGGACAATGTAAACCCGGGAAATGTGTTGCTGGATTCAGCCTTCAGGACTCGACGTCGGCCAGGCTGAATATCCCGGTCTTGTCGTTATACGAAAAGATCTCGGCGTAGCGGCCCCAGCCGATCACGGCGTCGAGGGTCTCCTGGGCGGCATCGTCCGCGAGCAGATCTTCGAGCTCCTGCTCGAAGCGTACGCGCGGCGCGCGATGGCCCGGCCGCTCCCCCAGCACCGTCGTGATGCGCGCGGCCAACGGCACGTGGCGCAGCAGCTGCTCGGCGAACAACAGCTTGCGTTCCTGGGTGTTGAAGTCGGCGTAGGTCTTGCCCGCGTGCGTGAGGACCACATCGCCTTCGCTGACCTCGGCAAACCCAAGGTGCTGCAGCATTTCGGCAATCGGGAACAGGTCGTTGACCTCCAGCTGCAGCGAGCGTGCGATCTCCGACATGTCCGCGCGGCCGTTGTACGGCTCGGCGGCCAGCGTCTCGATCAGACCGGCCATCAGGTTGACCGAGATGCCCGGCAACCAGCTGCCGGGCTCGAGTTCGGGCTTGGCCGCCGCGCCAGTCTGGCGCGCGGTCATCTTCGCGTAGATGTCGTCCACGAGCGCGCGAAACGTCGGGTCGAGGCGATTGCGCGGGTGCCTGAACGGCACGGGGATTTCGGCGACCACCCGCCCCGGATTCGATGAGAGCACGAGAATGCGGTCGCACATGAACACCGCTTCCTCGATGTTGTGCGTGACGATCAACACCGACTTGATCGGCAGACGTCGCTGCGTCCACAGGTCGAGCAGGTCGGTGCGCAGCGTTTCGGCCGTGAGCACGTCGAGCGCGGAGAAGGGCTCGTCCATCAGCATCACCGTGGGATCGACCACGAGGGCGCGCGCGAACCCCACGCGCTGGCGCATGCCGCCGGAAAGCTCGCGCGGGTAGGCGTTTTCGAAGCCGTCGAGGCCGATCAGGTCGATAGCGGCGAGTGCGCGTTTGCGCCGCTGCTGCGGGCCAACGCCAATGGCTTCGAGGCCCGCTTCCACGTTTTGCAGCACCGTGAGCCAGGGGAACAGCGCGAAAGTCTGGAACACCATTGCCACGCCCTCGGCGGGGCCGCGCAGCGGCTTGCCGAGGTAGTTCACGTCGCCGCTGGTGGGCGGGATCAGGCCGGCGATGATGCGCAGCAGCGTGGACTTGCCCGAGCCGGAACGGCCGAGCAGCCCGACGATTTCGCCCTCGCGCAGCGTGACGTTGACGTCGTCGAGCACCAGATGCTCGCTCTGGTTCTTGTCGAACCCGCGGCACACGTGCTGGACGCTCAGCACCTCCGGGCCGGTACGGGGCAACGACTGGAGCACATCGGGCTGGATCGTTTTGGCGTAGTGCATGAGATTCATTCTCAATCAAGTCGGAGATGGTGCGGCCACGGCCGGAGCGCGCCTCGCTTTTTCAACGATGGCGCAGCTTCGTGACCGGAGTTTGGCAGAGCTTAGGAAATACGGGACCTGAGCCGCTGCCAGAGGTCCTTGAACCACGAGCGGCGGCCGCGAGCGCAAGCACTCGCAGGGACGTGCCAATGCGAGCGCGTGCGAAGCCCGCGTCGGCATGGCGCCATGGTTCGGGGTACACGTATGAAGACTGCTACGGCGCGCACGGTCTACCTGCTGGCAGGACGGCGGCTCGGGGAAGGGGAGCGCAAGTCCTGCCGGTCAGGCAGCGAAACAGTTCGAAGATCGACTACTGCTACTGTCCAAGGCATGAGCCCCATTTGAGAAGACGGGTGAATTCCAGTCGCGGGAAAAACGCAAAGTCAACCGAAATTGCTAAGCAGAACAGAGATTAAATCCTGAAGGCTGGAGCAACGCGATTGAAAGGAATTGCGGCACGCGAGGTTGTTGCTGCCAGGCCTCGTATTTATGCTTTTTTTTTATTTGCGTTTTCATACGCACGCCCAATACAATCCGCCCCGTTACAGCAAAGGAGTCGTCCGTGGACGCATGTTCCAGTAGTGGAAGTCCGATGCCGGCCAGCGCCGGCAGCACACTCGCGAGATAGTCGCCGCAGGTTCGCTCCTACGCCGCTAACTCGCTTACGCCGGGTTAGCGCGCTTCGTTACTGACTGGTCGCCGTTGTTTTTGTGGCCGGTCGCTCAGCAGCACGCTCCCTCAATTCGATTGCCATTTCATTTGCATTTTGCAGGCTTGCCTGCTGGAATGGCTGCGCTTTCGCATTTCGTCCGCTTTCGAAGCGGCCAACGCGGAGGGATGATGTTCGCCGTTCTCTTTCCTGTTTTTCAGTTGGGCGCATTGCGGGCTGCCTGCAGCGGCGCGCGGGTTCTGGTGGCCGCAGCGAGGCTTGCCTGTCTGCACGGCTTCGTTCTCGCGGCTGCGGTACGCGCAACGCTTGCGCCGCGAGCCCGTCAGGCAACGCCCGCCGGCGCTGGTTTCACTGTTGTGCGCGCCCGGCACTCCTGATGCGGAGCATCCTTTATGGCCGCGTTTGCGCGTCGCATAGAAAACCTGCGCGCAGGACACAGTTTCATCAAGCTTCGCAGGCACGCTTTGCGTTGAAAAGCGGACCTATCCGCAACTTACTACAGCCCTACAAAGACTATGAAAAACATCCTCAAGAACCGCCTGCTCGGTTCGGGCGGTCCCATCACGCTGAGCACAGTCCTCGCGCTGGGCATCGTGCCCGCCGCCTTCGCGCAGACCAGCGGCGAACGCGCACCCGCTCAACCTGCTCCGCCCGCTGCGCAATCCGGCGCAGCGGAACAGCAAGCGCCGGCCGCCGACCAAGGCGCTGCCGCACCCACGGGCCTTTGGGAGCGCTCGAACCTGCTGGGCGACATGGGTGGCCTGAGGCCTTGGCTTGGCCAGTACGGCGTGACATTCGGCTTGCAGGAGACCAGCGAATACATGGGCAACGTTTCGGGCGGCACGCAGCGCGGCGGCGCCTATCAGGGGGTGACGGAGTTCAGTCTCGGCATGGATACGCAGAAGGCGTTCGGGCTGCCGGGCGGCATCTTCAACGTCTCCGGGTTCCAGATTCACGGCACGAGCCTGACCTCCCGGAATCTGCAAACGCTGCAGAGCGCGAGCGGCATCGAGGCCGACGCCTCGACCCGCCTGTGGGAGCTGTGGTACCAGCAAACGCTGCCGGGCGGCAAGGTCGACGTGAAGGTCGGTCAGCAGAGCCTCGACCAGGAATTCATCGTCAGCCAGTACGCGGGCGCGTTCATGAACGCGACGTTCGGCTGGCCGGTCCTGCCGTCCACCGATCTGCCTGCGGGCGGTCCCGCTTATCCGCTGTCGTCGCTCGGCGTGCGCGTGCGCGCCACGCCCACGGACGCGATCACCGTGCTCGGCGGCGTATTCGACGGCAACCCGGCGCCGGGCGAGGGTGACCCGCAAAAGCTCAACGCCAGCGGCACGAATTTCAACCTGGGCAATGGCGCGCTGATCATCGGCGAAATTCAGTACGCCATCAATCAACCGCCGGCCAATGGTTCGGATGCCAAACCAGGTGGATTGCCCGGCACCTACAAGCTCGGCTTCTGGTACAACAGCAACCGGTTCATCGATCCCGCTACGGGCAACACGGGCGTGGGCGGCGGGCCGGATAGCCATCACGGCAACTACAGCATCTATGCCGTGGCGGATCAGATGGTGTGGCGGCCGAGCGCCGACAGTCCGCAGTCGGTGGGCGTGTTCGCGCGCGTGATGGGCGCGCCCGGCGACCGCAACCTGGTGGACCTTGGGGTCAACGCTGGCGTGACGCTCAAGGCGCCGTTCAAGGGCCGAGACAACGATGTGGCGGGCCTCGCCGTGGGCTATGCGCACATCGGCTCGCATGCGCAGAATTTCGCGAGCGCCCAGGGCGTCACGACGCCGGGGTATCCGTCGCGCAGCGCGGAGACCGTTCTCGAAGCGACGTATCAGTATCAGGTCGCACCGTGGTGGCAATTGCAGGCGGACTTCCAGTACTTCTTCCGGCCCGCTGGCGGCATTCCCGACCCTCAGAACCCGTCGCGGCGCATTGGCGACGAAGCCGTGCTCGGCTTGCGCACGACGATCGTGTTCTGAGGGGCAGACGTCCCACCTGCCGCCGGGCTGGCGGCGGCAGGATGACGCAGCGCCGCGCCGCGCGCTCTCCCTGAAGTTGCGAGCGAAGACGAGGGAAGACCCCGATTGGTCGTACTTGCGGTTGATCTAGACTCCAGGTGCGCGTGCTGCACCGCCATTCGATGCAGCACCAGTTCCCAAACGCAGATCTCGTTCCATGAAGCATCCGATCCAGGGATGGTTTCTGGGTGTCTTCCTTCTGGCGCTCGCTAGCGTCTCGCCGGCCGAACCCGTCAAGGCAGGGCACGCCCAGAAGCACGCCCAGCAGCACGCCCAAAGTCACGCCAAGGGCCACGCCCGGAGTCACGCCGTCGCGGCCGCACCGGCGCCGCCGACGCCATCGCTCGCTTTGCCCGCGCTCTCGAAGCGCTACGAATACCAGTCGCCGTTCGAGAGGGAGTACGGCGCGCATCTGGCGAAAACCACCGGCGCGACGCCTGGCACTCCGGACGGCGCAGACGGCGCACTGGAAGCCGCGCCCAACGGGCCCCGCGTGCCGAGCGGGCAGGTCGATAGCAATGGGGTTCCGAACCAGGCGCTCCATCCGCAAACGCCTCCGCTCGTCACCGTCGGCGAATGGGATCTCTCGGCCGACGCTCACCTTCCATTGACGCGCTCGCGTGACACGGGCGCGGCCATTAGCGCGAGGCACGGGTTCTAGGCGCCGAAGCTTCGCCGGATCGGCGGCGCCTTTGACGCTTCGGCATTCATCGATAAATTGACCGGCCGGGCCGGGCCGCTCGACTGCCAGGGCAACGGCGGGTCCGTGCGCTCGGGCGACCATGTCGAGGGGCTGCGCTTGTTCCGGCAGGCGGTAATCGCTTCGCTGGCAAACGGCAAATCGACCTTCCCCATCGATCTGGCTTGCATCGAACCGTGAAGCAGGCGATGCCTCCGCCGCCGCGCGAATCCCGGCGCAGCGTCGCTCCTTACCGTTTCGCAGCAATTGGTAAGGCGTTGCGGTTGTCGCGCGCTGCTCCCGGAAATGCGCTACAGCCTGGCCGGTATGCTGACACGCTCACATACCGGAAAAGAATCCTCCCTGGGCCCACGCACCATGTCACAACGACGTCCTTCCTGTTCGCGCATCCTGGGCCAGCTCGTGCTCACCGTGCTGCTGGCTTCCACATCGCTGATGCAGGGTTGCGCAACGACCGCGGAAAATATCGCACTGGGTTTTGGGCTTGGCTCCGTTGGCACCGTGTCGGCGCTAGGCTGCCTGCTCGCATGCCAGATGAACGACGCGCGGTGGTGACCGGCGCTCAGTCGTCTCAGTAGTAGATCCACCGCCCATACTGCGGCGACCAGTACACCCAGCGGGCCGGCGGCTGCTGATACTGCGCGCCCCAGGGTGCGGGCTGCGCGTAGTAGGCGGGCCGGGGCGGCGCATAAGTGGGCTGCCGCTGCGGGTACTGCTGCTGGGCGTATTGCTGCGCATACACCGGCTGCTGCTGGCCGTAGGCGGGCTGCTGCTGCGGATATGCAGGCTGCTGTCGCGCATAGGCAGGCTGTTGCGCATAGCCATAGGGCTGGGGTTGCGGACGCGAGGCGACCGGCGGCGGCGCGTATTGTTGCTGGACCTGTTGCTGGACCCGTGGCTGGGCGGGCTGGGAGTAGGGTTGTGCGAAACCCGCGCCCTGCGTCGAGTAGATCTGCGCGGAGCGCGGCGGCTCCGACTCGTCTACGGTTTCGTCGCTGGCTAGCGACTCTGGCGGCGCGACTTCGTCCTCTGCGGGCGGCGTTGCCGCAACGGGCCGGTGGTTGGCGTTTGCTTGCGCGTACGCGCGGGGCTGCGGTTGCCGGGCGGCCGGAGCGGGCGCTGCGTTGGCGTTGGTGTTGGCCGCGTTGGCAACCTTGGCGTGCGCGCTCGCCTGCTCGGGAGCAGGGGCGGACGGTTCCGCCTGAGCCGCGACGGTGGAGTCCTGCACGTCTTGCGCTTCTTGCGCGTCTTGTGCGCTTTGGCCGCTTGGGCCGTTTTGTCCATCACCCAGCGGCTTGACCACGACCGGCACGGTCATGACCGTCGAGACCTCGCCCGCGTCGCTGTACGTATGCTTGATGTCGAGGATGGGCTTCTGCGCCGCCGCCGTTTTCTTCACCGGCGCCGCAGCGGGAGCCGCCGCAGCGGCCGCCGTCTGCGCCATCTCCTCCCTCGCTGCCTTGTAGCCCCGGTCGTAGGCCGCCTGTACCTCGCGGTCCTGCGCTGCGGCCTCTTCTTCCTTGCTATAGGCGTGAGACGCTGCGGAAAATCCGCAGCCCACTGCCAGCAATGCGATGGCCGTTGCGTGCCTTGTGTTCGTGTCCATGAGGGCACCTGTTTTTTGTTTCTCGATGATGTCAATCGTACACCGCGGTTGATGACATTCAAGCAGCGGGAAAGCACCTGGGTATGCCGCCGAACGCAAGCGCTCAACCCGGCGTAACTTGCGCCAGCAACCACTGCCGGAAGGCGTCCAGGCGGCTCTGCTCGATGTCGGTGGCGCGGCACGAGACGAAATGCGTTGCGCGCAGGAAGCGCGTGAAGCGGTGGCGCGAGCGAGACTTCGGTGCATGCCGACTCGATCACGTCGAACACGCGGCTCAGGCTGTCGAGCAGGCGCAGCGGTCTCGGGAGTCGGATCGATGCGGGGAATCTTGCGCACGTTCGACCCCGAAGTAGATGAGTGCGCTTTATGTTTTCATACATCCATCGTTTGTCAACGCGTGAAGGCCGCGACTCACCAGAACCACGTCTTGCTGAAGGCCAGCCGCCACAGCATCGAGTCGGCGGCGTTCTGGTACATCGCGCTCGAGCGCTGCTGCCAGCAGCAATTGACGATCGACGCCGCCGGCATCAAGGCGCGCCTCGTGCCCGCGGAGCGCGCCTGCTATAGCCGCGAGCACGTGAGCAGCGAGTACATCGGCTGGCTGCATTTCCAGGCGATCTGGGGCCAGCTGGTCGCGACGCAGCCGGACATGTCCGACTGATGTGACAGAGATGCACGTATGACCGACAAGGTGCGCTCGACCGGGTCCGGCCATCGAACCGGCACGCTGGACACCGATCGGGACGGCCCGGTCGCGCGCGCTGCGCGACCGCGTGCGGGCGATTTCGCGCCGCGTGGGCTACCGCGCCCGCTTGAGGGCTACTGGAGATTCGCCTGGAAAAACGCGAGCACGCTCGCGTCGAGCTGTTTGTGGAAGGCTTCCCGATCGAAACCGTTCGGGTCGACGCAGATTTCCGGCACATCCTTTTTCATGCGCGCGGAGCATGGCGCAAGAAAGGCAAAATGCGCCGAGTTGCGAACGAGGTGATATTCGGGCATGCGGGGCAGGGCCTTGGCGAGCGCGGGCGAGGTGTGAGGCAGTACGCCGTCGCCGCCGAATTCCGAGGCCCAAAGCTGAATGGGTGTGTTCACGTTCTTCAGGTCGGCCGCGGACGGAAATACATTGAGCGGATCGGCGATGACAAAGGCTTTGATCCGCGCGTCGTGAGTCAGGGGCGTAGTGGGGACCTCGCCGCGCTCGATCTGTTCGCAGACCGGCGGTTTCGGGGTCGGGCAGGGGGCATCGGCATGCACGAAATCCGGGTTGCCGCCCGCTAGAACGAGGCCCGTGTAGCCGCCGCGCGAGAAGCCAAAAAAGCCGATGCGTTGCGGGTCGATTCTGGCTGCGTCGGGCGCCGTGCCCAGCATGTAGTCGATCACGCGTTTGATATCGTTTGGCCGCTCGACGAATACGGACATGTCGCCCGCGCGGCTCGAATCGGAAAACGAGTCGCCGGGATGGTTGATTGCGACCACAACGAAGCCCGCGTCGGCCAGTACCTCCGCAAGATCGTGGTGGCCGATGTACGAACCGGTGTGGCCGTGTGAAATGACGACCAGCGCAAGCTTGTCGCCCACGGTCGGACAGTCGCGCCGGCCTTGCAGGGTGAATGGCCCGAACGTCACGTCCTGGGCGGGCTCGGCGCATGGCGTCCACACCATGCC
>DATBXG010000086.1:0-9552 GCA_036514415.1 Paraburkholderia sp. | reverse complement strand
CCGCGCGCGACGCGCGGCAGATAGTGCGACTTCTGCGCGTCGTTGCCCGCCAGCGAGATCGCGCCCGAGCCGAGACCCTGCATCGCGAGCGCGAAGTCGGCGAGGCCCGAGTGCTTCGCGAGCGTTTCGCGCAGCAGGCAGACGGCGCGCGTGTCGATCGTGTCGCCATGGCCGCCGTAAGCGGTGCCGCCCACGCCGTAGCGCAGCCAGCCGGCATCGCCCAGTTTGCGCACCAACGTACGGCAGGTCGCATCGACATCGTCGTGCGGCACCTGCGCGAGATGCTCACGCGCCCACGTTTCGATTCCCGCGGCAAGCGCGCGATGGCGATCTTCGAAGAAAGGCCACGCGAGCGGGTCGTGAAGGTTGGTTTGTGCAGCGGCGTTCAATTCAGTCCCCCTCGAAAACCGGACGCGTCTTCGCCGCGAACGCTTCATAGGCCCGGCCGAAATCGCGCGTGGCCATGCAGATCGCCTGCGCCTGGGCCTCGGACTCGATGGCCTCGTCGATGCTCATGGTCCATTCCTGATGCAGCATCGTCTTGGTGATGCCGTGCGCGAAGGTCGGGCCCGATGCGAGATCGGCGGCGAGCTTCTGTGCGTCGGCGAGCAGCGTTTCGGGGTCGCAGAGGCGGTTGTAGAAACCCCACGCATGAGCTTCTTCGCCGCTTGCGGATCGACCCGTATAAAGCAGTTCCGCGGCGCGGCCCTGCCCGATGATGCGCGGCAGGATCGCGCACGCGCCCATGTCGCAGCCCGCGAGTCCCACGCGCGTAAAAAGAAACGCGAGCTTGCTGCGCGCCGTGGCGTAGCGCATGTCGGAGGCCATGGCGAGAATCGCGCCCGCGCCGGCGCACACGCCGTCCACGGCGGCGATGACCGGCTGCGGGCAGTGGCGCATCGCTTTCACGAGGTCGCCCGTCATGCGCGTGAACATCAGCAGCTCGGGCATCGGCAGATCGACGAGCGGCGCGATGATGTCGTGCACGTCGCCGCCCGAACAGAAGTTCTCACCGGCGCCGTGCAGCACGACGGCTTTCACGTCGGTTGCGTAGGCGAGTTGGCGAAAGAGATCGCGTAGTTCTGCATACGATTCGAAGGTAAGCGGATTTTTGCGCTCGGAGCGGTTGAGCGTGATGGTCGCAACGCGGCCCTCCACCGACCAGCCGAAATGTCGCGCCTGATAGCCCGCAAGCGTCACGCGGTTGCCCGCGTAGAGCGCGTCGGCGCTGGAACGTGTCGTCAAGATATGTCTCCCGGATGTGTGCTCGGCGCGGCTTCAGCCTTCGATGCCGTTGCGCAGATGTTGTTTGAGCTTGCCGAGGCGCTCGTGCATCTTCGACTTCTCGTCGAGCGAGAGGCCGCCGAACAGTTCCACCACCCACTGCTCGTGCGCGGCGGCCATGCGGTCGAAGAGGGCGCGCCCCTCGGGCGTGAGGCGCACCGCGAAGGCGCGCCGGTCGTCGGGGGCGACGTCGCGCACGACGAGGCCTTCCTTTTCGAGCTGATCGGTAATGCCCGTGACGTTGCCGCCCGTCACCATCAGTCGGCGCGAGAGCTCGGTCATGCGCAGGCCTTCGGGGTGGCGCTCGAGTTGCGCCATCAGGTCGAAGCGCGGCAGCGTCGTGTCGAATTCGGCGCGCAGGCGGCGGCGCAATTCGGCCTGCACGAGGTTCGTCGTGGTGAGCAGGCGCAGCCACAGGCGCAGGCCCATGTGGCTGTCGGCGCCGGTGCTCATCTCCATGTCGACGACGTTCTCGGCCGGCTTTTCCACGCCCTTGCGCGGTGCTTTCGTTGCGGCCTTCGCGTTGGCGTTCTTGCGTGTGGATGCGGGCGAGGTCATGTGATTTCTCCACCTGAAACGGAAATGGACTGGCCCGTGATCGCGGACGATCCGGGCGCGCAGAGCCACAGCACGGCGTTGGCGACTTCCTCCGGCGTGACGAAACGCTGCTGCGGGTTGTGGCGCACGAGGATGCTACGCGCCTCGGCCTCGCTGCGCGAAGTCTTGCGCGTGATCTGCTCGAGCGACGCCTGCAGCAATTCGGTTTCCGTATAACCGGGGCACACGGCGTTCACGGTCACGCCCTGCGTGGCCACTTCGAGCGCAAGCGCGCGCGTCATGCCGATCACGCCGTGTTTCGAGGCGCAGTAGGCGGCCACGTATGGATAGCCGACCTGGCCCGCCGTGCTCGCGACGTTGACGATGCGCCCCGTCTTGCGCGCGAGCATGGCGGGCAGCACGGCACGCGTGCAAAGAAACGCGCCGGTGAGATTCACGTCGAGCATGCGCTTCCACAGCGCGAGGTCGGTTTGCGTGAACGGCGCGGCCTGGGCCTGGCCCGCGTTGTTGACGAGGATATCCACGGGGCCGAGCGTTTCGGCCGCTTGCGAAAACGCGGCGTTCACCCCGTTTTCATCGGTGATATCGACGCTCACGCAGGCCACGTTCTCGCCGCCGCCGAGCGCCGCACGCTGGGCGTCGAGCCGCGCGGCGTCGCGTCCCATCAGCGTGACCCGGGCGCCGGCACGCAGGAGTGCAGAAGCCGTTGCCGCGCCGATGCCGCTGCCGCCGCCCGTGACGACGGCGTGACGATCGTTGAGGATTGCCTGGTTCATGCTCACACCGTTCCTTCGGCACGTTGCGCGCGCTCGAGCGGCGAAAGACCCGCGGCTGCGGCGGCTGCAGCCCGTTCGCGCTCGATATTGCGCTCGAGTTGCGTCTTGGCGGCCGTGTACTGATGCGGCCACTTGATGTCGAGATAGCCAATGCGCGCGGCTTCGGTGAGCGTCCACGACGGATTGGCCAGATGCGGCCGCGCCACGGCGCACAGGTCGGCGCGCCCGGCCGCGATGATGCCGTTCACGTGATCGGCTTCGGAAATCGCACCCACGGCAATCGTCGCGATTCCGGCTTCGTTGCGGATGCGATCGGCAAAGGGCGTCTGGTACATGCGGCCATAGACGGGCTGTTCTTCCTTGCTCACCTGACCCGACGAAACGTCGATCATGTCCGCGCCCGCCGCCTTGAAGGCGCGCGCGATCTCGATGGCGTCGTCGGGCGTGTTGCCGCCTTCCACCCAGTCGTGCGCCGAAACGCGCACCGAAATCGGCTTGTCCTCCGGCCACACCGCGCGAATCGCCTTGAAGACTTCGAGCGGATAGCGCAGACGGTTTTCGGGCGAGCCGCCGTATTCATCCGTGCGCTGGTTCGTGAGCGGCGAAAGGAAGCTCGAAAGCAGATAGCCGTGCGCGCAGTGCAATTCGAGCCAATCGAAGCCCGCCTCGACCGCCATTTGCGTGGCACGCACGAATTGCGCCTCGATTTCGCGCAGTTCTTCCGTGCTGGCCTCGTGCGACCACTGGCTCACGCCGCGCAAGTATTGTTGCGGCGAAGCGGAGACGAGCGGCCAGTTGCCGTCGTCGAGCGGCTGGTCGATGCCTTCCCAGGCCACGCGCGTCGAGCCTTTGGCGCCCGAGTGACCGAGTTGCATGCCGATCTTCGCGTCCGAGTTCGTGTGCACGAAATCGACGATGCGCTTCCACGCCTGCAGATGCTCGGGCGCATACATGCCTGGACAGGCGGGCGTGATGCGCGCCTCGGGCGAGACGCAGGTCATCTCGGTCATGACGAGCGCGGCGCCGCCCATGGCGCGCGCGCCGAGATGCATGAGGTGGTAGTCGCCGGCCACGCCGTCATGCGCCGAATACTGCGCCATCGGCGAAACGATCACGCGGTTCTTCAAGGTCACGCCGCGCACCGTATAGGGCGTGAACATCGGCGGCACTGCCCGCGACTTGCTGCCAACTTCGCTGCCCGCTTCGCCGCCCGCGCGCTGCGCGAGCCACGACTCGAAGCCGGAGAGATAACCGGCGTCGCGCTCGCGCAGGTTTTCGTGCGAAATGCGCTGCGAGCGCGTGAGCAGCGAATAGGCGAACTGCTCCGGCTCGAACTTCGCGTAGCGGTCCACGTGTTCGAACCACTCCGTGGAATTGCGCGCGGCGTTCTGGATGCGCAGCACGTCCACGCTGCGCACGTTCGTATAGTGCGTGAGCGCCGCGCGCAGATCGCCGGGGTGCGCTTCCATGCTGTTGGCGAGTTCGATGGCGTCTTCGAGTGCGAGCTTCGTGCCCGAGCCGATCGAGAAGTGCGCGGTGTGCGCAGCGTCGCCCATCAGCACGACGGGCGTTGCTTTGCCGTCTGCCGCGGTTTTCCAGTGCACCCATTCGCGATTGACCACGCGCGGAAAACGGATCCATTGCGACGAGCCGCGCAGATGCGCCGCGTTCGAGCGCAGCGCGTGGCCGTCGAGATAGCGCGCGAACAGCTTTTCGCAGAACGCGATGCCGTCTTCCTTGCTCATGGTGTCGAGCCCCGCCGCGCGCCATACGTGATCGGGCGTCTCGACGATGAACGTGGAGGTGTTGTCGTCGAAGCGATAGGCATGCGCCTGGAACCAGCCCCATTCGGTTTCTTCGAATGCGAACGTGAAGGCGTCGAAGAGCTTCGACGTGCCGAGCCACACGAAGCGGCAATTGCGCAGGTCGATATCGGGCTGATAGGTGGCGGCGTACTTCTGGCGCGTGGCGCTGTTCAGGCCGTCGCTCGCGATGATGAGGTCGGCGTGGGTCACGTCGTCGTCCGTGATCTGCGATTCGAAGACGAGCTTCACGCCGAGCGCCTCGCAGCGCGCCTGCAGGATGTTGAGGAGCCGCTTGCGGCCAATGCCGCAGAAGCCGTGGCCCGACGAGCGGACCGTGCGGCCGCGAAAGTGAATCTCGATGTCGTCCCAATGATTGAAGGCGTCGAGAATTTCTCCCGCGCTTTCGGGGTCGGCCGCGCGCAGGTTGCCAAGCGTTTGGTCCGAGAACACCACGCCCCAGCCGAAGGTGTCGTACGGGCGGTTTCGTTCGATCACGGTGACTTCGTAATCGGGGTGACGGCGCTTCATCAAGAGGCCGAAATAGAGGCCTGCCGGCCCGCCGCCAATGCAAACAATGCGCATGCTCGCTCCTTCGTTCACCTTCGTTCAGTCTGCAAGCGCAATGTAGGCCTATTTACTTTAGGTGTCAAGTAAATTGCCGGAAGGGGCGGGATGACCCTGGGTGCGGCGACAAAAATATGGAAATTTGCCGGAACCCTTGGCGCGGTCCGGCGTCAACCCGCCATGGAGCGCGCAAAGGGAACATGCTTGCTTTCGCGCGCCTTTCCGGCGGGGCGCGGCATCGGGGAATGTGTCTGCACGGGATGTGGCACCGGAAAAGGGCGGATGTTGTCCCAACGTGCATCGCGCGCACCGTCCGGGCGTGGAACGGGCGGCGGCGTGGGCGCGTCATTCACGCGAAATGCTTACCATGGGTCACGCAGCCACATTTCGTGTCGAGCTGGCATTAAAGTCGCTTGGTGGGGCGGCGCGCAGGCGCCGCCTTTTACGGAACCCTTTCATGTGCAACGCGCGCGGTCGCAAATCGATCAGGCATCCTTACAAATAAATCAATAAAGCTGACAGCTTCATCGCTTCGCGGCCGTGTATCCCTTCAATCGTAATTTTCGACACGAACGGGAGTCGTCATTGATGAGCCAGACCGCGAAGCGATCGATCGAAATCGACTTTTTCCGGGGTTTCGCATTGATTTCCATTGCACTCGATCACATTCCGTCGAGCGTGCTTTCGCATGCGATGCTGCACAACTTCGCGTTCTGCGACTCCGCGGAAGTGTTCGTGTTCGTGAGCGGCTACGTATGCGCGGCGAGTTGGCTCGCCATCGCCGGGCGCAAGGGAGAAGGGGCGGCCAATCGGCGCTTCTGGCGCCGTGGGCGCGAGATCTACGCCGCATATCTGTGCACCGCCGCGCTCATGCTGCTTTCGGGCGCGGCCGCGGTAATGCTGCGCGTCGATTCGCCGTTGGTGGCCGAGTCGGGCTATCTGCGCTTTGCCGCGCAGCCGTTCACGATGCTCGCCAATATCGCGATCTTTCGCGATCAGCCTTACCTGGCGGGCGTGCTGCCCATGTACATCATGCTCGTGATGGTCTTGCCGTTCGTGATGCCGTTTGCGCGCCGCTCGCCCGACCTCGTGCTGATCGGCAGTTTCGTGCTGTGGTTCGGCGGCTGCTGGCTCGCGGCGTGGCTGCCCACGGCTCCTGGCGCCTTGTGGCCATTCAATCCGTTTGCCTGGCAGGCCATGTTCATGCTGGGCCTGCTGTGCCGCCTCTATCCCGTCTCGCGCGCGTTCCAGATTTCGTTGGCGGGCCGCGCGTTGACCGTGTTCGCGCTGTCGCTGGTTGCAACGTTCGCGTTCATCCAGTTGTTCGCCGATCTGGACCCGCAGCCGGGCTACATGAAACAGAACCTCGCGAGCGTGCGGATCGTGAATTTTGCTGCCGTTGCCTGGCTCGCCGCGCAGGCGGTGCGCAAGGGCTGGATAGCATGGCTCGCGCAACGGTTGCCGGCCGTCGTCACCGTGGGGCAGCAGGGCCTCGTATGCTTCGTGGGTGGCGCAGTGGCCTCCAACGCGATCGACACGCTGCTGCGTGCAACGCATGTCACGGCTTCGCTGCCCGCGAGGCTCGCGGGCGATCTGCTCGCGATCGGCGCGCTGCTCATGCTCGCGGGCGGCGCGCGGCGACTGAAATCGGTACGGCCGCGCGTCGCGCTCACGTGAAACGCCTCGTCGAAAAATCAAAGGTGAGTGTTTGCGGGAGACGATGCACGGCGGGCCGCAAAGAAGGGCTCTCTGTCCGGAAAAAACGCACGTTCGCGCCCGGTCACTCCGTCGCAAACCGCACGAAAGGTGAGTGTTTGCGGGAGGCTGGCCGTATTGCGATAAATGCGCAACCGCTCACGCATTGCCGAGTTCGCGCACATCGGCCGTGGGCGCCGATCCGAATGCCTCGCTGAGCGCATAGTCGATCAATTGCTGCGCAGCCGCTTCCGGCGTGGACAGCAAACCGTTCTGCTTGAGTTGTTCGAAGCGCTCGCGCATCGGGAACTGTTCGACGCTCGTTGCGCGTATCGTCTCCTGCATGCCGGTGTCGATCACGCCGGGCGCGAGGCTGCAGATGCGCACGCCAGCCGGCGCGTCGAGCGCGACGGCACGTGCGTGATGATCGAGCGCGGCCTTGGTCGCGCAATACACGCTCCAGCCGGGATATGCGTTACGCGCTGCGCCGCTCGAAATGTGCACGATCCGGCGCGACGCGCTCGCGCTCAGGGAAGAGGTGGCGGCGAGCGCATTCGCGAGCATCAGGGGCGCTGCCACGTTGAGCGTCACGGCGCGCGCGATGGCGAGCGCATCCTGCGCGCCGAGCGGCGCGATGGGGTCGACGGTGCCCGCGTTGTTGAAGAGCAGCACGCACTGCGCGCCGAGCGCGAACGCATTGAGCGTTTCGCCGGCCAGCCAGCGCTCTAGCGCGGCGGGATCGGCGAGATCCACAACGGCTTGCGTCAACCGCGTCGCGTGACGGGACGCGAGTTCGCCGTGCGCACCACGGCCGAGGCCGAGCACGTCGATGTCCCGTTGCAGCAGTGCTTGCGCGAGCGCCGAGCCCAGCCCTCGCGTATGACCGGTGACAATGGCGCGAATGGCGGAACGGGGGGCGGATGTCGAGGTCGTCATGATGTCGCGATGAAAATAGGAATCGATCCTTGCGCGCGCAAGGGGGCGGTAGATGAAAATCGGGGGTTTGTCGCGCGCAACAGGGGTATTTGCTGCCCGGCGCGGCGCATGATCGCGCATTCAAAACGGGCTGTGTCATACGATTGCCCGGTTAGGTCGGCCGCGATTCGGTATCATAGCGTCCGGTCCCATATGGAAGAGAGCTGGACGTGAAAGCCGCATCGCAACAACGCCGTACCCTGAGCTTCAAGGAAGGTCTTCTTGAGATCAAGAAGAGCATGGGTGGCGGCTCGGGCCAGCCGCCCGAAGAACAGGCGCAAAAGTCGCAGGGAAAGCCTGCCCACAAGGGTGCGAAGAGCCATGGCGGCTCGCACGCCCCGAAGGGTCCGCGCGCCCCGAGAGAGGGCGCGGCCGGAGCCAAGGAAGAGCGTTCGCGCCACGGCCGGCCCCAGGGCGCGAGAGCGCAGCAGCCTGGCCAGCAGCAGGCGCAACAAGGGCAGCAAGGGCAACCAGCGGAGCAGGGTCAACGCGCGCAGCAGCCGCGCCGCCCGCAACAGCCCAAACCGGCTCGCGGGCAAGAGGGCAGTGAGCGCGCCGCGCAGCAGCGCCGGCGTCCGGCGCGGCCCCAGCAGCCGCCGGCAGCGAATCTGAGCGAGGAAGAAAGGGCGCGCATCGAGCGCAACCGCCAGCTCAACACGGTCTGGAACGTGTTCGCGAAGCACTACCCCGCATTCCGCGACCGTTTGCCGCTCAAGATCGGCGTGGCCGAGGATCTCCTCGCGCGTCATCCCGAGTATGAGCGCACGATGATCGTCGCCGTGCTCAAGCGCCACGTGAATCATCCGCGCTACCACGAGCGCGTCGCCGCGGGCGGCTCGCGCTACGAGCTCGACGGCACGGCCTCGGAAGGCCCGGGCATCGACCCGTCGCACATCGGCCGTGCCAATGCAGCGCTCGCGCGCCAGAAGGCCAAGGCCGAGGCGCAGGCCAAGGCGCGCGAAGAAGGCAAGGCACAGCCTGAGCCGCAGGCCCAGCCCGAAGCGCAGACCGAGGCGCAGTCTGAAGCGCAGTCCGAAGTTCAGGCTGCCCAGCCGCAGGCCCAGGCCGACGTGGTGCAAACACCGGCACAGCATCCGGAAAACGGCGAGACGCCCGCTACGGGCACCTGAGCCCAAGCGCAGGAGTTCTCCGTTCGGAAACGACCCTCGCGCGGCATGGCCGCGCGAGGGCGTTCGCGCGTCTCACCAACGCCGCGCTCGGGCTCGCGTTCCTCGCGAGCCGCACGCTTTCGCCGGCGGCGGAGCAGGCCATACGCGCCGTGCGGCATGCGGCAAGCGCAAATCGACCTCAGAGCGAGCCTTGGCGCGATTGATGCGTTGACGACATCGATTCGATGCAACTTATGCAGTTGTCTTATTGATCGAGGCGGCGCCCTGCGGTGCGGTGCAAGTGCCAAGCTGATCGATGCCGGTATCCGGTCCGGTGAAAAGCTCGGCAATGCAGATCATTTTTCTCAGGTCGCCAATCACCTTCTCGTAGAATGTTCGCCGCCACGGCGTGCGGTATCGGCGCGCAATGCAAGAACAGCGTGCTCGATGCGGCTCAACGCGAACTGACGAAGAGCCGCCGCTTGCGCTGGGCGGCGGATGGGCGCTGCAGGTCGATGTGCGCGCAACGTTCGGTGATGACTGCCGCGCCATCGTCTATCCGCCGACCGGGCGCCTGGCCGACTGAGTGTCTTGAAAGGCGCGATTAGCGCGCGTTGCCCGAAGCCGCGTTTTGCACGGCGGCCTGCATGGCGGCCGCCGATGCCGGAGAGAGCGCCGCAGCGGGCGCGGAAGCCGCGATCACCGCCGAAGCGGCTGCTGCCGCAAAGGCCGAAGCCGCCGAAGCCGCAAGCCCCACGCTTGCGGGCGCGGCGCTCGCGGCAGGGG
>DATBXG010000085.1:0-2068 GCA_036514415.1 Paraburkholderia sp. | reverse complement strand
AGTACTTCACAAGGATTCATTCAATGAGTGAACGCAGGATCGTCGTGCGCCAGTCGGGCGTGCACGGCAAGGGCGTGTTTGCGGCGGTCCCCATTGCGACCGGCGAACGACTGATCGAATACAAGGGCGAGCGCATCTCCTGGAAGGAAGCGCTGCGGCGCCATCCGCACAATCCTGCTGAACCGAATCACACGTTCTATTTCGCGCTCGACGACGGCGACGTGATCGACGGCAAGGTGAAGGGCAACAGCGCGCGCTGGATCAATCACTCGTGTGCGCCGAACTGCGAAGCCGAGGAGATCGACGGGCACGTCTACATTCACGCGCTGCGCGATATCGCCGAAGGCGAGGAGCTGTTCTACGACTATGGCCTCGTGATCGACGCGAAGCAGACGAAGAAGCTCAAGCGCGAATACGAATGCCGTTGCGGGGCTCGCAAATGCCGCGGGACGATGCTCGCGCCACCCGACGACGACAAGTCCGCGAAGGGCGCCAAGGCCTCGAAGGGCAAGGGCAAAAAGAAGAAGTAAGCGCTCCCAGGCGCTTTGCCGACACTTCGCCGACCGTTTTGCAGACGTTTTCGCAGACGTTTTCGTATCGCACACAGCACAAGGGCCGCATGAGCGGCCCTTGTCGTTTTCACCGCGCGTTTTCACTGCGCTTGCAGATTCAGAGGTCGATGCTCGCCTGGTGCGTCGGCTTCTTGTCGCCCTGCGGATGTGCGGATCCGGCCTGTTGAAGCTGTGCCGTTTCGGCGGCGGCTTCCCTGGGGTCCTTCTTGTCCTTGACGTCCTTGCCGCCAGGCGCGCGGCGATTCGCGAGCGGCAAGCGCACGATGAAGCGCGCGCCGCCCTCCGGCGCGTCTTCGTAATGCACGCTGCCCCGATGCAGCGTCATGATGTCGTGGACGATCGCAAGACCGAGGCCCGCGCCGCTGTCCACACCGCTTTCGCTCTGACCGTCGCCGCGGAAGAAGCGCTTGAAGAGATCCGCCTGCTGCGAAGCCGGCACGCCGCCGCCGTTGTCCTCCACGATGATCTCGGCCATCGGTATGCCGTTGGCGGAAGCTTGCGAAACGGTCACCGTGATGCGCCCGCCCTCCAGTCGCGCCGGCGGCAGATACTTGAGCGCGTTGTCGAGCAGATTCGCGATCACTTCATGGAGCAGCACGGGGTTGCCGCGCACCATCAGCGGCGCGTCGTTCCCGGGGGCGTCGAGGCGCTGGAAGCCGAGGTCCACGTGGCTCGCGAGCGCGCGCGGCACCCATTCGGCGCCCGTCTCGAAGGCGAGCGCGGCCATGTCGACATCGGCGAAACGCGCAGCCTGTTCGCCCGGCTCGGCGCGTGCGAGGGAAAGCAGCTGGTTCGACAGGCGCACCGCGCGATCGGCGGCGGCACGCAATTCGCGCACGGCGTCGTTGACCTTTAGCGGCTCGCGCGCATTCACGGCCTGCTCCGCGTGCAGCTTCACCGCCGTGAGGGGTGTGCGCAGCTGGTGGGCGGCGTCGGCGATGAACTTGCGCTGCGCGTCGAGCGCGGTCTTCAGGCGGCCGAGCAGCGCGTTGAGCGCGCCGGTGAGCGGACGGATCTCGACGGGCACATAGGTCTCGTCCACAGGCTCGAGCGAGGTGTGCGTCTGCCGGTTGAGCGAGTCGGCGAGCGCCGTGAGCGGGTTGAGCTGCTGGTTGACCACGCGCCACACGATGACCCAGCCCGCGAGCAGCAGGAGCAGCAGCGGCATCATGATCGCGACGAGAAACTCGGCCGCGATGCGAAAGCGATGATGCACGGGCTGGCCGACTTCGACCACGATCGGGTTGCCGTGCAACTGCGCCACGCGAACTTGCGCGACGCGCACGGTCACGCCGCGGTAGATCGTTTCGAACACGTACGCGTAGTGCATGCGGCGCACGTTGGTGCCCTGGAGGGGCAGGTCGTGGTCGCCCGCGATTTCCGTCTCGCCGTTGCTGATGCGATAGACGAGGTGCTCCTCGGGGTCGGAGAACATCGCCTGCGCGAGTGGCGGGACGGTTTGGGGCGCATCGGCGCCGGCGATCTGGATTTGCCGC
>DATBXG010000084.1:0-7279 GCA_036514415.1 Paraburkholderia sp. | reverse complement strand
GCCAGCGGCCCACCGGCCTATCATGAATCCCGAGAGCGTGATGTGACCGCATGTAACAGCCCCACACAGCCGGATCAGGGCACGCGGCGCAAAAACGCAACGTACTCCTGCGAATCCTTTCTGCGCGAGGAACCGGCCATGCACATCGATCGGGTGGTCTGCCGGCAAGCCGCCTTCCAGCCGCGCGGCGCTCATTTGAATTTCGGACACGTGGCCAAACGCATCGGCATCCTGGTATTCGAGGGCTTCCCACTCGGGGACGTGTCCTTGCTCGCCGACGTGTTTCGTCTCGCGAACGATGCCTGCGCCGACACGCTTCCCGCCTATTCGCTCGTCATGCTCTCCGAGCCCGGCGGCAACGTCGCCAGCGGCTGCGGCCTGCGAATATGGTCCGAGAGCCTGCACGGACCGCTGCGCAGCGGCTTCGATACGCTATTCATCGCCGGCGGTCCGGGCGCCATGGAAGCGCGCGCCAATACGCGGCTCGTCGCACGGTTGCAAACGCTGGCGCCAAAGGTGCGCATCATTCGCGCACTCGGAGAGGGCCGCGCCGTTCTCGCCGCCGCCGACGTGCCCTTCCTGCGCACGGGCGGCAATACGGCGAGCTCGGCGCAGCGGCTGCGCCGTGCGCTCGAGGCGCGCAATGCCGGCGCTTCGGTCGTGACGCCTTCCGAGGCGCTCGTCGCCGCGCTCAAGGTGGTCAAGCGCAATCACGGCGTGGCGCTGGCCCAGCGCGTTTCCGAGGACTCGATGCCGGGCTCGTGGGAGCGCCTGGGCCCGATGCTCGACGACGGCGAAGCCGACAGCGCGAACGGCAAGATCAACTCGGCCGCTCACTGGCTGCGCGAGAACTACCACCAGCCGATTTCGGTCGCCGATGCGGCGCGCGTCGCGCAGATGAGCATGCGCAACTTCCTGCGCCACTTCAAGACGCAAACGGGGCTCACGCCGTCCGAATATCTGCTGCGCACGCGGCTCGATGCCAGCTGCCTGCTGCTCGCGCAAACCAACCTGCCGATCGACGAGATCGCACAGCGCTGCGGCGTGCCGCGCGGCGAGCGTCTCGCGCGGATCTTCCGGCGGCGGCTTTCGATCTCGCCGTCGGGGTATCGCGCGGTGAACCGGAGGGCGTCGGGCGAATAGGCCTGGCTGCGTTTTGCCGCTGGTTTCGCCACCGTAAACGCACGACGCCACGCTTTCGCGCGGCGTCGATTTCATTCGGTATGCTGAGTTTGCAACGAGAGTGCAGCGTCAGCCTGCAGCGTTACAGCATGCCCGAGCCGAAGATCTCCGTGTGGATGCGCGAGGCGTCGACACCGCGGGCGAGCAACGCGTCGCGCTGTTCGCGCATGAACGCCACCGGCCCGCACAGGTAGTAATCGGCGTCGGGCAGCAGCACCTCCGCTTCGACGCGGCCGATGTCGATGCGCCCTTCGAAGTCGTAGTCCACGCCCTGGCGGTCGTTCGCGCCCACTTCCTCGTAGAACACCGCGCGCTTGACGTTCGGATACTCGGAGACGGCATGGCGCAGGAAGTCGCGGAACGCATGCACCTTCGCGTTGCGGCAAGCGTGCACGAACGTCACCTTGCGCTCGCTGCGTTCGGCGATCAGCGTGGAGAGCATCGACTTCATCGGCGTGATGCCCACGCCGCCGCTCATCAGCACGACCGGCGTCGTCTTCTTGCGATCGAGCGTGAACTCGCCCATCGGCGCGCTCACGTGCACCACTGCGCCCTCTTCCACGCCGTCATGCATGATGTTCGACACGTGGCCCGGCTTCGCCTCGCCGCGGCCCGCCTCGCGCTTCACCGAGATGCGCAGCCACTTGCCGTGGGGCGCATCCGAGAGGCTGTACTGGCGCGGCTGGTCCACGCCGAGCTTGTCGACGAAGCGCGTCACGCTGACGTACTGGCCCGGCTCGAAGCCGCCTGCGGATGCGCCGTCGGCCGGCGCGAGATAGAACGAGGTGATCTCGTCGCTCTCGACTTGCTTGCGCATCACCTTGAACGGACGGAAGCCGCTCCACGAAGCGCTTTCGTACAGCTTCGCCTCGGTGCCGATCATGATGTTCGCGAGCTGCTCGTAGGCCACGGTCCAGGCGTCGAGCGTGGGCTGATCCACCGCGTCGCCGAGCACATCCACGACTGCGCCGAGCAAATGGCGCCCGACGATCGGATAGTGCTCCGGGCGAATATTCAGGCTCGCGTGCTTGTGCGCGATATGCGTGACCGCGCCGCCGAGCGCACCCAGGTTGTCGATGTTCGCCGCGTAGGCGTAGACCGCGCGCGCAAGGGTTTCGGGCTGGCTGCCGCTTTCCTGGTGCGTCTGGTTGAAGATGTTCTTGAGCTCGGGGTGCGCGGCGAACATCCGCTTGTAGAAATGCTTGGTGATCGTGGCGCCGTGCTCGGCGAAAACGGGAGCAGTGGCCTTCACGCGGGCCATCTGGTCGGCGGTGAGCGCAGTCATTTGCGGCTTCTCCTTGTTAAAGATGCACAAACGATACATCTTTAATGCGACAGCCCGCCCCAGGCATTTTGTCGCACCCCAGCAATTTCCCGATTGCACAAGGCGTGGGCTCGCGGCGGGTGGCGGTTACGCGGGCTTCGAGGCGGCTTTTGCGTTGCACGAAAGCGACTCTTCCGCGCCGCGGCGGCGCGGTTGGACGACGTAAGGCGCGCACCGTCTGGGCGATGCGGCTTCCCGTCCCTTTTTACGCGCCCTCACCCTCACCCTCACCCTCACCCTCGCCCGCGCCCCGGTCGTGCCGCCAGAGCACGTCGCTGCCGCCCGCTGCCCGGTTGAGCACGCGCGCGAGCACGAACAGCAGGTCGGAGAGCCGGTTGACGTAGCGGCGCGGCGTGTCGGCAAGCGGTGGCCCCGAGTTCGGTGCGGCGCCGAGTGCGACGACCGCGCGCTCGGCGCGCCGGCACACAGTGCGGCACACGTGAGCGAGCGCCGCGGCACGCGAGCCGCCCGGCAGGATGAACTCCTCGAGCGGCGGCAGCGTGGCGTTGTAATGCTCGAGCCAGCCATCGAGCCGCGCGAGGTGTTCGTCGGTCACGAGCGTGTGGCCCGGTATGCACAACTCGCCGCCCAGATCGAACAGGTCGTGCTGGATCGCGACGAGCGCCTCGCGCACGTCGTCAGGCAGCGTCTCGCACAGCAGCACGCCGATCTGCGAGTTCAGTTCGTCGACGTCGCCGATCGCGGCGATGCGCGCGTCGTCCTTGCGCACGCGGCTGCCGTCGCCGAGTCCGGTCGAGCCGTCGTCGCCGGTGCGTGTCGCGATCTTGCTCAGGCGATTGCCCATGATGTGCCCCTCCGAGGCTGTAGATCGGCCGGATCGTGCCGGCCGCGGCCATTATAGGATTCGTGCACCGCAGCATGCGGTGCCCGCTGCGGCGCGGACGTTCAGCGTAAAATGGGCCGAACCAGCAGTCATATTCATACGAAGGAGACACCCGCGTGAATCACCCCGCGCCGCCGGCCCTCGCACGCCGCCCGTTCCCCGCCGAACTCCTCGATCAACTGCGCAGCGCATTCGGCGAACGCGTCTCCACCTCCGAAGCCGTGCGCGCCCATCATGGCCGCGACGAGTCGCCCTTCGACCCGCAACTGCCCGACGCCGTCGTGTTCGCCCAGAGCACCGCGGAAATCCAGACCATCGTCAAGCTGTGCGCGCGCCATGGCGTGCCGATCATTCCCTACGGCAACGGCTCGTCGCTCGAAGGCCACTTGCTGGCCGTGCAGGGCGGCGTTTCGATCGACCTCTCGCAGATGAACCGCGTGCTCTCGATCAACGCCGAAGACCTTACCGTGACCGTCGAGCCGGGCATCTCCCGCAAGCAGCTCAACGAGGCGCTGCGCGACACGGGCCTCTTCTTCCCCATCGACCCGGGCGCCGACGCGAGCATCGGCGGCATGACGGCCACGCGCGCCTCGGGCACCAACGCCGTGCGCTACGGCACGATGCGCGAGAACGTGCTCGGCCTCACCGCCGTGCTTGCCGACGGCCGCGTGGTCAAGACCGGCACGCGCGCGCGCAAGTCGTCGGCGGGCTACGACCTCACGCGCCTTTTCGTGGGCTCCGAAGGCACGCTCGGTGTGATCACCGAAATCACGGTGCGGCTCTACCCGCAGCCTGAGGCGGTCTCGGCGGCGGTGTGCACGTTCCCTTCGATGGGCGAGGCCGTGCGCACGGTGATCGAGACGATCCAGCTCGGCGTGCCCGTCGCGCGCGTGGAATTCATCGACTCGCTCGCGGTGCGCGCGATCAACAGGCATTCGAACCTCACGCTGCGCGAAAAGCACACGCTCTTCTTCGAATTTCACGGCACCCCCGCCGGCGTGGAGGAGCAGGCGCAACTCGTGCAGGAGCTTGCCGCGCAGCACGGCGGCGAAGGCTTCGAGTGGGCCACGCGCCCCGAAGACCGCAGCCGCCTGTGGAACGCGCGCCACAATGCCTACTTCGCGATGCTGCAGCTCAAGCCCGGCTGCCGCGCCGTGACGACCGACGTGTGCGTGCCGATCTCGCGCCTCGCCGAGTGCGTGATCGAGACCGAAACGGACCTCAAGGCCTCGCCGCTGCCGTGCCCGATCGTCGGCCACGTGGGCGACGGCAACTTCCACGTCGCGATCCTGATCGACCCCGACAAGCCCGAGGAAATCGACGAGGCAGAGCGCCTGAACCATCGCATCGTGCAACGCGCGATCGACATGGACGGCACCTGCACGGGCGAGCACGGCGTGGGCCTGCACAAGATGGATTTCCTCGTCGAAGAGCACGGCGCGGACACCATCGACACGATGCGCGCGATCAAGCACGCACTCGACCCGCACAACCTGATGAATCCGGGCAAGATCTTCAGCTGGGCGGCATAACGACCAAGACGGACCGGGGCGGACCAGGGCGGACCAGGGCGGGCCTGAGCGTTCGCACCCGCCGCCGGGGAACCCGCCACGCCGCGCGCCAGATGCGCCCGCCGGCGGAACAGACCAGACGTGACCAGACAAGCTCAGACAGACGGGAGGAGACATGAACGCACCAGAAGCGAATTTGCCCGAGCTGAGCCCGGAAGCGCTCGCGCAACGCCAGCGCGAGGTGGTCCAGGCGCTGATGGCCGTGCTGCCGGCGCACTGCTTGCTGCATCGCGAGGAGGACACCGTCGCCTACGAGTGCGACGGTCTCGCCGCCTACCGGCGGCTGCCGCTCGCGGTGGCGTTGCCGGAGACCGAGTCGCAGGTGCAGCGCATCGTGCAGATCTGCCGGCGCCTCGACGTGCCGGTCGTGCCGCGCGGCGCGGGCACGGGGCTCTCGGGCGGCGCCATGCCGATCCGTCACGGCATCGTGCTTTCGCTCGCGCGCTTCAAGCGCATTCTCGAAGTCGATCCCTACGCGCGCACGGCCACCGTGCAGCCGGGCGTGCGCAATCTGGCGGTATCCGAAGCGGCCGCGCCTTTCGGCCTCTATTACGCGCCCGACCCTTCCTCGCAGATCGCCTGCACGATCGGCGGCAATGTCTCCGAGAATTCGGGCGGCGTGCATTGCCTCAAGTACGGCCTCACCCTGCACAACGTGCTGCGCGTGCGCTCCGTAACGATGGACGGCGAGATCGTGGAGTTCGGCTCGCTCGCGCCAGATGCGCCCGGGCTCGATCTGCTCGCGGTGATGATCGGCAGCGAAGGCATGTTCGCCATCGTGACCGAGGTCACCGTCAAGCTGATTCCGCGTCCGCAAACGGCGCAGGTGATCATGGCGAGCTTCGACGACGTCGTGAAAGGCGGCGACGCCGTGGCGGGCATCATCGCCTCGGGCATCATTCCGGCGGGACTCGAGATGATGGACAAGCCGGCCACGCGCGCTGTGGAGGAGTTCGTGAACGCGGGCTACGACCTCGACGCCGCCGCGATCCTGCTGTGCGAAGCCGACGGCACGCCCGAGGAAGTCGCCGACGAGATCGCGCGCACGACGACCGTGCTGCGCGAGCATGGCGCCACGCGCATCCAGATCTCGCGCACCGAGGACGAGCGCCTGCGCTTCTGGTCGGGCCGCAAGAACGCATTTCCGGCGGCGGGCCGCATCTCGCCTGACTACTACTGCATGGACGGCACCGTGCCGCGCCGCGCGATCGGGCCGCTGCTCGCACGCATCCACGAAATGGAAAAGCAATATGGGCTGCGCTGCATCAACGTGTTCCATGCCGGCGACGGCAACATGCACCCGCTCATTCTCTTCAACGGCAACGACCTCGACGAATGGCACCGAGCCGAGGCCTTCGGCTCGGACATCCTCGAAACCTGCGTCGAGCTGGGCGGGACGGTGACGGGCGAGCACGGCGTGGGCATCGAGAAGATCAACTCGATGTGCGTGCAGTTCTCGCCGCAGGAGCGCGACGCGTTTCATGCCGTCAAGCACGCGTTCGACCCGGCCGGGCTGCTCAACCCCGACAAGGGCATTCCCACGCGTGCGCGCTGTGCCGAGTATGGGCGCATGCACGTGCGCGGGAATCTGCTGCCGCACCCTGAGCTGCCGCGCTTCTGACAGGCACCCGACCGGGCCCACAGCGGCACGCCGTCCATGCATTTCGCGTGAACCGCATGAGGGTCCGCTCCGGGTTGTCAGGCGAGGTTCGCTCAGTACAATCGAACGAACCATATAACGAACGAGCGCGACCATCACGACATGGAAGAGGACGACATCGTCTCGGACTGGTCCGAACGCATCCGGGCGGCGAGCGCCGATGGGCGGGCGCTGCGGATCCGCGGCGGGGGCACGAAAGACTGGTACGGCCAGTCGCTCGAAGGCGAGATTCTCGACACGCGCGCGCACCGCGGCATCATCGCGTACGACCCGGCAGAGCTCGTGATCACGGCGCGAGCCGGGACACCGCTTGCGGATATCGAAACGGCGCTCGCGGCGCACGCCCAGATGCTCGCTTTCGAGCCGCCGCACTTCGGCGCACAGGCAACCCTGGGCGGCTGCATTGCGGCGGGCATTGCCGGGCCGCGGCGCGCGAGCGCCGGCGCGGCGCGCGACTTCGTGCTGGGCGCGGTGCTCATGAACGGCCACGGCGAGGTGCTGCACTTCGGCGGCCAGGTCGTGAAGAACGTGGCGGGCTACGACGTCTCGCGGCTCCTGGCGGGGTCTCTTGGCACGCTCGGCCTGTTGCTGGAGCTTTCGGTGAAGGTGCTGCCGATGCCACAAGCCGAAACCACGCTCAAGTTCGACATGAACGGCACCGACGCCGTGCGCAAGCTCAACGAATGGGGCGGCCGCCC
>DATBXG010000083.1:0-2962 GCA_036514415.1 Paraburkholderia sp. | reverse complement strand
CACGGTTCTGGCTTTTAACTTCGCATGTCATCCCTGCCGGTTTCCAGGAGAGATTCATGCAAAGTCACGAGAACGCAAGCGCGCCCCCGGCGTCGGCCTATATCGGCATCGGCCAGATCAAACCGCTCGGCGCGCCGCTCGACGTGCCGGCCGCGGGCGGCGGTTGCGGTTCGCAAGGCGGCGACGGCCGCGCGAGCTGCGGCTCGTCGGACGGCCCGGACGACATGCCGCCGGAGATCTGGGAGAAGGTCAAGAACCACCCGTGCTATTCGGAAGAGGCGCATCACCATTACGCGCGCATGCACGTGGCGGTCGCGCCGGCGTGCAATATCCAGTGCAACTACTGCAATCGCAAGTACGACTGCTCGAATGAGTCGCGGCCCGGCGTCGTGTCGCAGAAGCTGACGCCCGAGCAGGCCGTGAAGAAAGTGGTGGCGGTCGCGAGCGAGATTCCGCAGATGACCGTGCTGGGCATTGCTGGCCCTGGCGACTCACTCGCTAATCCCAAGAAGACCTTCGACACGTTCCGGATGCTTCAGGAACAGGCTCCCGACATCAAGCTGTGCCTGTCCACCAACGGACTCGCATTGCCGGACCTCGTCGACGAGATCTGCCAGTACAACATCGACCACGTGACCATCACCATCAACATGGTCGATCCCGCTGTCGGCGAGAAGATCTATCCGTGGATCTTCTGGGACCACCGCCGCGTGACGGGCTACGAGGCCGCGCGCATCCTGCACGAGCGGCAGATGCAGGGTCTGGAAATGCTGACCGCTCGTGGCGTGCTCACGAAGATCAACTCGGTGCTGATCCCGGGCATCAACGACGAGCATCTGATCGAGGTGAACCGCGAGGTGAAGAAGCGCGGCGCGTTCCTGCACAACATCATGCCGCTGATATCGGAGGCGGAGCACGGCACGCACTTCGGCCTGACTGGCCAGCGCGGCCCGAGCGCGCAGGAACTGAAGGCCGTGCAGGACGCGTGCATGGGCGGCGCGAACCTGATGCGCCACTGCCGGCAATGCCGTGCGGACGCGGTGGGCCTGCTCGGTGAAGACCGCAGCGAGGAGTTCACGCTCGACAAGATCGAGCAGATGGAAGTCGTGTACGACCTCGAGCGCCGCCGCGAATATCAGCGCCGCGTCGAAGTGGAGCGCGACGCGCAGCACGCCGCGAAGCAGGAGGCGCTGGCCGTCGCGCAGGCAATCGACGTGGCCGACGACCTGAAGGTGCTGGTAGCCGTCGCAACGAAGGGCGGCGGGCGTGTGAACGAGCATTTCGGGCACGTCTCCGAGTTCCAGATCTTCGAGGTGAGCGCAACCGAAGCACTCTTTGTCGGCCACCGCCGCGTGGACCTGTACTGCCAGGGCGGTTATGGCGACGACGAGCAACTGCCGTCTGTCGTGCGTGCGATCAACGATTGCCACGCGGTGCTGGTCGCGAAGATCGGCGCGTGTCCGCGCGACGAGCTTTCCCAGGCCGGCATCGAGCCGGTGGACCAGTACGTCGGTGAGTTCATCGAGAAAGCCGCGCTCGCGTGGTTCAACGATTACCGAGGCCGCATCGCCAGCGGCGCGATCGTGCACGAGGACCGCGGCGACGCCGCGATCCGGCAGGGCGCGTTCACGGGTACGGCCGCGCACGCGGCGGCATGAGCAGGCGGGCCGGGCGCGCATGTCCGTGCGGCCCGAGTCATACCGACCATTATTTCAAGGAGTGTCCCCATGGCCCTGAAGATTATCGCCTCGACCTGCACCGGCTGCTCGGCATGCGAGCCCGAGTGCCCGAACGTCGCCATCAGCGAGAAAGGCGGCGTATTCACGATCGACCCGAAGAAATGTACGGAGTGCGAAGGACACTTCGACAGCCCGCAGTGCGTGGCGGTGTGCCCGGTGGACGGCTGCATCGTTCAGGCCTGAGCACCGGCGCGCGCCGCGCATTGCGCCTCTCTGGGCGCTTATCCGACTGCACAACTGGAGAAGATCCGCATCATGCTGCCCAATCTCACCGTCACGGCCGCTGCCGACAAGTTCATGCGCCGCATCGTGCGCTTTTCCGGGTTGCCGGCCGGCGCTGGCTTTCGTCTGCTCGTGAGCCCCGGCGGCTGTTCGGGATATAACGCGGAATTCAGCGCCGAAGCCGCGCCGCAGCCAGGTGAGCAGGCCGTAGAGGTCAACGGCCTGCGCCTTTTCCTGCCGGCGGAGAGCCGCTTGCTGCTCGACGGCGTGACGATCGACTTCGTCGATACACCGACGCAGTCGGGTCTCACGTTCACGAACCCGAATCAGGCGCCGTGCGCCTGCAGCAGTTCGGGCACGAGCGAGCAGGGTGTCGCGCGTATCGATGTGGGCGCGATCGGGCGCGGACGTCCCCCGCTGCCGCCTCAGGCGTCGTGAAGCGGAGCGGCACCATGACACGGCTCCTGACGCCCAACGCCGAAGCCATCGACGACGCGATTGCCGACTTTGCGCAATCGGCGCTCGGCGGCGGGCTGGCGCCCGAGGCGGCGGAACTGGTCGCCGAAGCGGGCCGGTTGCGGGAGCGGCCGGGCGAGGCGCTCGCGCTGCTGGAGCGGGCGCGCGCCGTCGCGCCGGGTCATCCGGTGCCGTTGATCGCGCTGTACCGCTTCTACTTCTATGGCCATCGGCTGGCCGAAGCGCGCGCCGTCGGCGAGGACGCGCTCTCGATCGTGCGGACGGTGCTCGGCGTGGGCTTTGGTGTCGAGCCGCCGCCGCGCGACGCCGTGCGCTACGACGCGGCTGTGCGGTTCTACCTCTTCACGCTGAAGGGCCTCGCGTATCTGCACATGCGCCTTGGCGAACTGGAGTCGGCGCGCAGGCGGCTCGACGAGTTGCGCCGCCTCGATCCGGAAGATGAGCTCGGCAGCGCCGTGCTGCTGCACGTCCTGATGCGCCACGAGGACGGCGTGGACGACGACGGCGCGAGCGCGTTGCCGCGC
>DATBXG010000082.1:0-8521 GCA_036514415.1 Paraburkholderia sp. | reverse complement strand
AGCCGGCCCGCTTTGTTTTTGGTCAGCCTCGTGCAGGCTTCCTCTCTGCGTGAGGCACGCGTAGCCACAACGAAAGGAGACGACACATGCAGATCCGCGGCAACGTATTTCTCATCACCGGCGGCGCGTCGGGGCTCGGCGCAGCCAGCGCGCGCCTGATCGCGGCCGAGGGCGGCAAGGTCGTCATCGCCGACCTCAACGAGGACGCGGGCAACGCACTCGCAAAGGAACTGGGCGGCGCGTTCGTGAACTGCAACGTCGCGAGCGAAGAGGACGGCGCGCGCGCCGTGGCCGCGGCAACCGCGCTCGGCACGCTGCGCGGCCTCGTGAACTGCGCGGGCATCGCGCCCGCCGTGAAGACCGTGGGCAAGGATGGCCCGCATCCGCTCGACACGTTCTCGAAGACCGTCTCCGTCAATCTGATCGGCACGTTCAACATGATCCGCCTCGCGGCGGCCGCCATCGCCCAGACCGCGCCCAGCGAGGGCGGCGAGCGCGGCGTGATCGTCAACACGGCCTCGGTGGCCGCTTACGACGGCCAGATCGGCCAGGCGGCCTACGCCGCGTCGAAGGGCGGCGTCGTCGCGTTGACGCTGCCGGTCGCGCGCGACCTCTCGCGCACCGGCATCCGCGTGATGACGATCGCGCCCGGCCTCTTCGAAACGCCGATGCTGCTCGGCATGCCCAAGGAGGTGCAGGATGCGCTCGGCGCGATGGTCCCGTTCCCGCCGCGCCTCGGCAAGCCGGAGGAATACGCGATGCTCGTCAAGCAGATCGTCGAGAACCCGATGCTCAACGGCGAGGTGATCCGCCTGGACGGCGCGATCCGCATGCAGCCGAAGTAACGCCACGTCCGCTCCCGCGCGACAAAAAAAAGCCCGCGAATTCATCGCGGGCTTTTTCGTCTGAGCGTATCGAACGTGAGCGCCTGTTTGAGTCGCGCATTTCAGTCATTATCCAGCGTGCGCTGACGCAGCTCCTGCAGCTGCGATTCGACAACGGTCGCGTCTTCGGCGTCGGGGCGCTCATCGAGATAGTGTTCGAGGTCTTCGAGCGCCGGGCGCAGATAGTCGAGCCGCGCATAAGCGAAACCGCGGTCGCGCACCTCTTCGATACTCTCCGGCAGCAGGATCACGAGCCGCTGCTGGATGGCGAGCAGGCGTTGCCAGCGCTCGGTCTGCAGATACACCGACTTCAGGTTGCGCAGCATGCGCGCGACGATCTCGCGGCGCGTGGCAGGCTCGAGCAGCATGCGCAGCGCGCGCGCCACCGAGTCGCCCGCGTTGGCCACGAAGGGCTCGAGCATCTCCACCATGTCGGATTCGGTGAGCGTGCGGCCCGTGGTGGGATCGAGCATTTCGTCGCCTTCGGGCAGCGCGACGCGCAACAGGAAATGCCCCGGAAACGACACGCCCTTCACCGGCAGACCGAGCTGGGTCGCCATCTCCAGATACAGCACCGCCAGCGAAATGGGAATGCCGCGCCGGCGTTTGAGCACGACGTTCAGGTGGCTGTTGTCGGGGTCGAGGAAGTCGTTGAGATTGGCCGCGAAGCCCATCTCGCGAAAGAAGCAGCGGTTGAGCACGCCAACCTGCTGGCGCACGTCCGCGCCTTCGGGCATGCGGCGGCGCACACGCAGCGCGAGTTCGTCGATTTCGGCAAGCGTGCCTTGCAGATCGAGATCAGGATAGGCGTCCTGTGCGATCGCGAGCGCCGCTTCGGTGAGCGGCAGACTCTCGTCATCGGCGACGAGCGCGCTGAAATAATCCAGAACCCGCGTAGTCATCGTGGTCACTTCGCCCGCCTCTTGAAGTACGCGTATTTGAAGCCCATCAGCCACAGCATACCGAAATATAGCGCTGCGAACAGGACGAGGCACGCCCCGAGCAAGGCGATGCGCGCGAGCGGTTCGTGGCGCAGCGCGATCCAGTTGTAGCTGATCGCACACCAATGCATGGCTCCCGCCAGCACGAGGCATGCTCCGAGCAACTGCACGAAGAACGTGTGCCAGCCCGAGGACGGCATATAGATGCCGCGGCGGCGCAGCCCGATGAAGAGCAGCAGCGCATTCATGCACGCGCCAAGGCCGACCGAGAGCGTGAGGCCCGCGTGCGAGAAGATCGGCACGAAGATGTAGTTGCTGATCTGCGTGGCGATGAGCACGCCCACGCCGATCTTCACCGGCGTCTTGATGTCCTGGCGCGCGTAGAAGCCCGGCGCCAGGATCTTGATGAGGATGAGGCCGACGAGCCCCACGCCGTACGCCGCGAGCGCCCGGCCCGTCATGACGACCGAGTTGGCGTCGAACTTGCCGTAGTGGAAGAGCGTCGCCGTGAGCGGCTCGGCGAAGAAGAACAGCGCGACCGCCGAAGGCGCGGCGAGCAGGAACGTCACGCGCAGGCCCCAGTCGAGCAACGCCGAGTATTCGTGCGGGTCGGCGTCCACGTGCGCCTTGGAGAGACTGGGCAGCAGGATGGTGCCGAGCGCCACGCCCAGCAGCGCCGTGGGGAATTCCATCAGGCGATCGGCGTAGTTGATCCACGACACCGCACCGGCACCCAGACGCGAGGCGATATTGGTGTTGATGATGAGGCTGATCTGCGCGACCGAGACGGCGAACATGGCCGGCACCATCTTCGCGAGCACGCGCTTCACGCCGCGATGCGCGAGCGCCTTGAGCGGGTTCAGGCCGATGCGCGGCATCATGTCGATGCGCTTCAAGCCCGGCAACTGCACGATGAACTGGAGCACGCCGCCCACGATCACGGCCCAGGCGAGCGCGTAGACGGGCTGCTTCATGTGCGGCGCGAAGGCCACGGCCGCCACGATGAACGACACGTTGAGCAGCACGGGCGCGAAGGCCGGCAGCGAGAACTGCTTGTACGTGTTGAGCACGCCTGACGCAAGCGACGTCAGCGAGATGAACACGATATAGGGGAACATGATGCGCGTCATCGTGACGGCGAGCGGAAAGGCTTGCCCGTCGCTCTTCAGGCCCGAAGCGACCACGATCACGACGAACGTCGCGCCGAAAATGCCCAGCAGCGAGAGGATCGCGAGCGCCCAGGCGAGCACGGTCGACGTGGCGTCGACGAGCGCACGCGTGGCGTCGTGGCCCTTCTGGTTCTTGAACTCCGCGAGAATCGGCACGAACGCCTGCGAAAAGGCGCCTTCCGCCGAGATGCGGCGCAGCAGGTTGGGAATACGAAACGCGACGTAGAAAGCGTCGGTGTACTGGCTCGCGCCAAACGCGCGCGCAATCAGCGTTTCTCGGGCCAGACCGGTCACGCGCGACAGCAGCGTGAAGCCGCTGACTGTCAGCAGGGCTCGGAATAGATTCATGGGGCGGTCATTATACGGGCGCCGTCCGGTCCATCGCGGATGCGCGGCGTGATGCGTGACGTTAAGGCCCAGGCGAAGGCTCGCGCGGCAGTGCGGACGACCGGGAGGGAACGGCAATGTGCGCTGATTCTGACCGGGTCGCGTTAAAGGCGTTCACCTTCGGCGACCAGTGTCGCGCGCGGACGCCGCGATTGCCGCGCGCAAGGATTTGTTGCTATAATTGTCGATTCGAGTTCTCTAGCGGGCCTCGAAACGCGCCTTGGAAAGGAAGCAGGAAGCTGCTTTGGCACAAGAGGCGCGGCCGGGAAGCCGTTGCAACTGAAGATTGCAGCGCAAGCAATCCGGCAAATACCGTTTTGTCCTTTCGGGCATCGTTCCCGGAAGTTCAAATCCAGGCAAAGAGCGTCGCCCAGCCAGACTGAAACGTCGGGCTCACGCTCCGCAAACACAAGGAATCGCAATGGCAAACTCCGCACAAGCACGCAAGCGCGCCCGTCAGGCCGTCAAGGCAAACGCCCACAACTCGGCACTGCGCTCGAAGTTCCGCACGGCCATCAAGGCTGTTCGCAAGGCAATCGACGCCGGCGACCAGGCTAAGGCTGCAGAAGTTCTGAAGGCATCGGCAAAGACGCTCGACATCATCGCCGACAAGAAGATCGTTCACAAGAACAAGGCCGCTCGCAACAAGAGCCGCCTGGCTGCTGCCGTCAAGGCAATGCAAGCCGCTCAGTAAAGAGATTCGGGCTGCCTGCCACGGCTGGCAGCCTTCTCTTCGAGCAGCACGACAAAAAACCCGCTCCGGCGGGTTTTTTGTTTTCCGGCCTGGCTTGCCGCACGACGCTCACCGGCGCAAAAAAACCCGCCGAAGCGGGTCATTCGTCGCGCCCTGCCCCGCGAGCTTGCGCGCCCGCGCCACCGGTCAGCGGGCGCCGCCCTGCTGCGTCGCGTGATCGAGCGGCAGCTCGCAGGCTTCGGTCACGACGAGGTCGTTGTCCTTGGCAAAGTTCATCACGAAATTGAAGGCCATCGGCTCGACGTCCTTCAGACGCGAATCCAGCACCACAACCTTGAGGTCGCCGATCATCGTCGGGCGGACATAGAGCGAGTAGCGCAGATAGGCATTCGGGCCTCGCGCGTTCGCCGACGCCTTCGGGCCGAAGCTCGACATCACCCCCGCAAGACGCTCCGACCAGTCGCTCGGTCGAAACTTCTTCCCCGCGCTGGTAATGCCTTGAATGAAGTATTCGGTTGGAGCTTCGTCGGCCATGCAGGAGTACCTGTGTGAGTAGCTGCTGGGTGCGTTTGCAGCATGTAACGGCGGCACGAGCGCTGCGCCCGCGCTTGTGCCGCGGGACGCCGGCCGCGGAAATTTGCCCGCCGCCATGCGCATGGACAGTCCGATGGATGGGGAACGGCTGCCCGCGCACCCCGCCCGGCGTTCAGTCTCGAAAATCGCCGCCGACACGTGTCACAAGGGAGCCTTGCAACGGGATCGACGGCCGGTTTCGAGGCGCACTGCCAGTCAGCGCACAGGCCGCTCCCGCGGGCTTGCCTGCCGTTGCCGCGAGGTGTTGCTACCTTGCTGCAGGTGTTGCCACCACACGCTCAGGGCCCGTTTGTCGTGCCTAAGAAATCTCTGGGATTATAGCGTACCGACCGTTTTGACGCAGCGCACACAAGGCGCCTGAAAGACGAATCCCGGGGCCTGACGATGCCTGCGAAATGCTCAAGAAAGCGCCGCACACGGTGCGCCTGCGTGCTTCGCCCAACTGCTGGGCAACTCGTCAAATTGCGCAAAATCCTTTATGCTGCCTGGACTTACCACCAACCGCAGCGGCGTCGCCGGCTCCAACCTGCAGTTCGAGGCCGGATCGGGCGCCGTTTTCGTTTCATGACCTCCCGGACCATACGCCATTACCTCCAGTTCAAGGATTTCTCCCTTGACGAATATGATTATGTGCTGGAGCGCGCGCGCATCCTGAAGCGCAAGTTCAAGAACTACGAGACCTATCACCCGCTGCACGACCGCACGCTGGCGATGATCTTCGAGAAGAGCTCCACGCGTACGCGCCTCTCGTTCGAAGCGGGTATCTTCCAGCTGGGCGGCCACGCCGTGTTCATGAACACGCGCGACACGCAGCTCGGCCGCGGAGAGCCGATCGAGGATTCGGCGCAGGTCATCTCGCGCATGGTCGACATCATCATGATCCGGACCTTCGGCCAGGACATCCTCCAGCGCTTTGCCGAGAGTTCGCGTGTACCGGTCATCAACGGCCTCACGAACGAGTACCACCCCTGCCAGGTGCTGGCCGACATCTTCACGTACTACGAGCATCGCGGCCCGATTCGCGGCAAGACCGTCGCGTGGGTCGGCGACGCGAACAACATGCTCTACACATGGATCGAAGCCGCGCAGATCCTCGACTTCAAGCTGCGCATCTCCACCCCGCCGGGTTATCCGCTCGATCCTGCGCTCGTCGCACCGGAGAGCAAGCCGTTCTTCGAAGTGTTCGAAGACCCGCACGATGCCTGCGACGGCGCGGACCTCGTCACCACGGACGTGTGGACCAGCATGGGCTTCGAAGCCGAAAACGAAGCGCGCAAGAAGGCCTTCGCCGACTGGTGCGTGGACACGCCGATGATGGCCCGCGCCAATGCCGACGCGCTCTTCATGCACTGCCTGCCCGCGCACCGCGGCGAGGAAGTGAGTGCGGAAGTGATCGACGGGCCGCAGAGCGTGGTTTGGGACGAGGCGGAAAACCGCTTGCACGTGCAGAAGGCGCTCATGGAGTTTCTGATGCTCGGCCGCCTGAATCACTGAGCCGAACGCACTCTGCCGTGAACAGAGCCGACCTTGGGTCGGCTCTTTTTTCGTCCGCTTCGGCTGCCGTCGTCAGACCGTTTCGCCCAAACGCCGCGCCAACGACTTCAGGAGCGGCGCCACGCGCTCGCGGAACACCTCGGGGCCCATCGACGAAGCCGGCCCGCTGCAGCTGAGCACGAGCCAACGCCGCTCGCGCGGCTCGCGAAACGGCACGGCGACGGCGTTGACGTCCTCGTGCCAGTCGCGAAACGAATAGCAGCACCCCTCCTTCCCGAAGACCTCGATCTCGCGCTTCGCCGCCTCCACCAACGCCGGCCCTTCGGTTCCCGCCACCTTCTCCAGCTCCGCGAACAGCGCCATGCGCACGTCGATCGGCTGCACGGCGAGGTACGCGCGACCCATCGAACTCGTCAACATCGAGAGCCGCGAGCCCGAGGCGAGACCGAGCGTGAGCGCCGTCTCGCTGCGGATCGTGTCCAGATAGATCACATCGAGGCCGTCGCGGCACCCCAGCGACACCGCCGCACCCACCTCGCGCGCGAACGCGCGCATGTGCGGGCGCGCGAGCTCGAGCGTGTCGGTGCCCGAGAGCAGCGCAAAGCCCAGTGACAGCACGCCGGCGTCGAGCGCATATTTGCCGAGCGACTCGTCGAAGCGGAGGTAGCCGAGCACGGTGAGCGTGTAAGCGAGCCGGTTCACGGTCGCCTTCGGCAAACCCGTGCGTTCCACGAAATCGCGATTGCCAAGGAGCGTCTCGCCGGGGCGGAACGCCCGCAGCAGGTCGAGCCCGCGGGCGAGCGCGACGACGAACTTGCGCTCGTCGATCGGGCCCTCGGCCAGCGAAGAAGAAAACGATGAGGTAGTCGTCGATCCGGATGCAGACATGGGCGCGAGAGTGCTACACTAAAGTCAATTTGCAAAACATTGTTCCGCATAGCGGAACTAACGTCAAGCGCAAATTCGCCCATTTCAAGTATTTGAGGAAAGGAGAGACACCATGGCCGCACACGCCCAGTTCCATTGGGAAGACCCGCTTCTGCTCGACCAGCAGCTCACCGAAGAGGAGCGCATGGTGCGCGACGCCGCCGCTGCTTACGCCCAGGACAAGCTCGAGCCGCGCGTGCTGGAAGCGTTCCGCCACGAGAAGACGGACGCCTCGATCTTCCGCGAAATGGGCGAAGTCGGCCTGCTCGGCCCGACGATCCCCGAGCAATACGGCGGCCCCGGTCTGAACTATGTGAGCTACGGTCTGATTGCGCGCGAAGTGGAGCGCGTCGATTCGGGCTATCGCTCGATGATGTCGGTGCAATCGTCGCTCGTGATGGTGCCGATCTTCGAATTCGGCTCCGAAGCGCAAAAGCAGAAGTACCTGCCCAAGCTCGCCAGCGGCGAGTGGATCGGCTGCTTCGGCCTCACGGAGCCGAACCACGGCTCGGATCCGGGCAGCATGGTCACGCGCGCGAAGAAGGTGAACGGCGGCTACTCGCTCTCGGGTGCGAAGATGTGGATCACGAACTCGCCGATCGCCGACGTGTTCGTCGTCTGGGCAAAGCTCGAGGAAGACGGCAAGGACGACATTCGCGGCTTCATTCTGGAGAAGGGCTGGAAGGGCCTCTCGGCGCCGGCCATCCACGGCAAGGTGGGCCTGCGCGCGTCGATCACCGGCGAAATCGTGCTCGACGAAGTGTTCGTGCCGGAAGAGAACCTCATGCCGGGCGTGAAGGGCCTGCGCGGCCCGTTCACCTGCCTGAACTCGGCGCGCTACGGCATTGCCTGGGGCGCGCTCGGCGCCGCGGAATCGTGCTGGCACACGGCGCGCCAGTACGTGCTCGACCGCAAGCAGTTTGGCCGCCCGCTTGCCGCGAACCAGCTGATCCAGAAGAAGCTCGCTGACATGCAAACGGAAATCACGCTCGGCCTGCAAGGCTGCCTGCGTCTGGGCCGCATGAAGGACGAAGGCACGGCCGCCGTCGAGATCACCTCGATCATGAAGCGCAACTCGTGCGGCAAGTCGCTCGACATCGCGCGTCTTGCCCGCGACATGCTGGGCGGCAACGGCATCTCCGACGAGTTCGGCGTGGCGCGCCACCTCGTGAACCTCGAAGTGGTGAACACGTACGAGGGCACGCACGACATTCACGCGCTGATCCTCGGCCGCGCACAGACCGGCATTCAGGCGTTCTTCTGATCGCCGCCCTGCCCGGCCTCGCCGGTGCATGAAAAACGCCGCACGACTGGTTTCGTGCGGCGTTTTTGTTTTGGCGGCCGTCCGGCGCGGACGTTGGCCGAACGGCTTACTTGTTCGGCTGCGGCGTCATGCGCAGATACGGACGCAAGGCCTTGTAGCCCTTCGGG
>DATBXG010000081.1:0-2791 GCA_036514415.1 Paraburkholderia sp. | reverse complement strand
CGGCTCGAGCGACGGCATTCCCGGCTTTCACGCCGCGCCCGCCGTGCCGAGCTACGCCTCGGGCACGACGGCTGGCGGCCCGGTGCGCACGCAACCGGCGCGCATGCCGTTCTACGTCGCCACGCGCGGCAATCTCACCATTTACCTGCTCGGCACGCTGCACGTCGGCGACCCCGCCGACTATCCACCGGGCCAGCCGTTTCGCCCGCAGATTCTCGCGGCGCTCGCCGCCTCGCCCATCCTCGCGCTGGAGCTTTCCCCCGACGATCTGCTCGTTTCCCAGGACGACGTCGCGAAATACGGCGTGTGCCGGCGGCCCTGCCTGCCGGGCCTCTTGCCCGAGCCGCTCTGGCAGAAACTGGAGGCGCGCATGCGCGGCAATCCGCAAGCGCTCGCCGAGATCCGCAAGATGCGGCCGTGGCTCGCCTCGCTGCTCGTGGAAACCTACGATTCGCTGAGCGCCGGCCTGCAGACCGAGTACGGCACCGAGGCGCAATTGCAGAACGTGTTCCTGCGCTGGAAGGGCCGCCGCATCGTCGGGCTGGAGACGCTTGCCGAGCAGATGCGCGCCTTCACGAACCTGAGCCTCGCGCAGCAACGCGAAATGCTCGCTCAGGACCTCGCGCAGACACCGGCGCAAAACGTGTCCGACGTCCAGGCGCTCCTGCACCTGTGGCGCGTGGGCGACGCCGACGCGATCGCCGCATGGGAGTCGGCGCGCACCGAAAAGCTCTCGCACGATGCGCGTGTGGCGGCAGCGGTGGACAACCGCATCGTCTACGAGCGCAACCGGCGCTTCGTCTCGCGCATGCAGCAGTATGTGGCGCCCAACAAGCCGCTCTTCGTGGCGGTCGGCGCGCTGCACCTGGGCGGCCCGAGAGGCGTGCTCCAGCTACTGCGCCAGCGCGGCTTCACCGTCGATCCGGGCTGAACCGGGCCGCTTTCCGTTCCCGACGCTTTGTGCTCGCGCACGGGCGCAGAAAAAAGCCGGCACTCGCCGGCTTTTTCCTCCTTTGCGCGCTCGGGCGCTTGCATCAAAACCCAAGCACGTTCAGCAGCACGATATTGGCCGCGAGTATGCCCAGCGCCGTGGGCACCTGCACGCGGATCACCGCGTTCTTGTCGGGCAGTTCCAGCAGCGCCGCGGGCACCATGTTGAAGTTCGCGGCCATCGGCGTCATGAGCGTGCCGCAGTAGCCCGAGAACATGCCGATGGCGGCCATCATCGCCGGATTGACGTGGAACACGCCCACCAGCACCGGCACGCCCACGCCGCCCGTCATCACCGGAAACGCGGCGAAGCCGTTGCCCATGATGATCGTGAAGAGCGCCATGCCCACGCAATAGACCACGACGGCGACGAAGCGCACGTCCATGTTGATGTACGACGTCGTGACGTGCGCGACCGCCTTGCCCACGCCCGCGTCCGAGAACACGAGGCCGAGCATGCCCAGCATCTGCGGCAGGACGGCGGCCCACGAGAGCGCGTCGACGAGGCGGCGCGTTTCCTTCATCGACTGGCCAACGCTGTCTCGCGTGATGATGCAGGCAATGACGAGCGCGATCACGCAGCCAATGCCGAAGCCGATCAGCGTGACGCTCTTCGGGTCGATGAGCGGCGTGCCGCCGAAGACGAGATGGCTCGCGGCGAGCGTGAGCACGACGGTGATGACGGGAATCGTGAGCGCGGGCACGAAGAGCTTGTTGCCCAGCCGCTTCGCGCTCGCGATGCGCGTTTCGAGCGCGAGCACCCTGGGTTTCGCGGCCGTCACGCCACCGAAGCCCGCAATGAGCGCCATGGCGAGCACGAGCACGCCCACGACTTCGGCGGGCAGCCGGTCGCCTGCGAGAAAGATGAGCGCATAGAGCAGCCAGAAGCCGCCCGCCGTGAAGCGGCGCGGATGCGCGCGGTCCATGACGATCATGCCGCCCACGATCAGCAGCACGATGCCGAGCAGCCAGAAGAGCCAGTTGAGTGTGAGCGTCATGCTTCGTCTCCCGCGCGGGTAGCAGGGGCCGCCACGCTGGCGTCGCTGGCCGGCTTGCGCGCCGCGCCCAGCTCGCGTTCGAGCTTGCGATCGAGCAGCCAGAGCCGCGCGCCGTGTATCACGAACGCGCAGATCGCCGTGGGAATGCCCCAGAGCGCCACGTGAATCGGCTCGACCGAAACGCCCGCTTCCTTGAGCAGCGTGACCATCAGCACGATCGCGCCGAACGCCACGAAGATGTCCTCGCCGAAGAAGAGGCCGACATTGTCGGTGGCGGCCGAGTACGCGCGCAGCTTGTAGCGCACGGCGTCGGAAATCTTGCCGAAGCGGTTTTCGGTGGCGCCTTCGGCCATGGGCGCGATGAGCGGACGCACCATCTGCGGATGGCCGCCAAGGCCCGTCAGGCCGACCGCCGCGGTGAGCTCGCGCACGAGCAGGTAGACGATGAGAAGACGCCCCGCGGTGGCGGCCTTGATGCTGCCGATCCAGATCTGCGCGCGCTCGCGCAGGCCGTGGCGCTCCAGCAGGCCGATCACGGCGAGCGGCAGCAGGATGATGAGCGGGATGTTGCGGGTCTTGATGAAGCCGGTGCCGATGGCGGCGAGTATCTTGCCGGGCTCGAAGCCCCCGGCGAAACCGGTGACGACGGCCGCCGCGGCAACGATCAGCATCGGATTGAAGCGCAACAGGAAGCCGGCGATGATGACGGCCACGCCGATTAGCGGCCATAAGTTGACGGTGCTCTGCATGTGGATCTCCAAACGTATTGGCTTGTCGTGGTTTGCCGCGGATCGCGGCGTTGA
>DATBXG010000080.1:0-5673 GCA_036514415.1 Paraburkholderia sp. | reverse complement strand
ATCTCCCAGGTCGAACGCCAGCCGAGCCCATGCCCCTCGGTCACCCAGCGGTGCAGCAGCTCGCCGTCGTTGCAGTCGAGCGTGCCGCCCACGCGCACGGTCACGAGCTTGCCGTTGCGGCTGAAGTACCAGCCGCGGTTCTGCCCGCCCTGGAGGTTGAACGCGAGGCAATTGTGGTTCGGCAGGTCTTCGAGCGTTTTCGGGCGCCCGTGCTTGCGGAAGTACTCGGGCGTGCCGCACACCACGCGCCGGTTCGTGGCGAGCTTGACGGCGACGAAGTTCGGATCCACGGCGCCGCCGATGCGAATCGACAGGTCGTAGCCCTCGCGCACCAGATCGACCACGCGGTCGGTGAGGTTGAACGACACCTGCAACCCGGGCTTGCCGGCGAGAAACTCGGGCGCGAGCGGCGCGACGTGCTTGCGCCCGAACGCGGCCGGCGCCGAGACGATCAGATGGCCGTTCACCACCTGGCGCCCGGCCGAAAGCTCGTTTTCGGCCTGGTCCCAGTCGGCGAGCAGGACGCGGCAGCGCTCGAGAAACGCCGCGCCCTCTTCGCTCACCACGAGCCGCCGCGTCGAGCGGTAAATGAGCTTCACGCCGAGGCGCTTTTCGAGCGCGTCGATACGCCGCCCGAGTATCACCGGCGAGACGCCTTCCTCGAGCGCCGCCGCCGCGAGGCTGCCCGCGTCTGCGACGCGCACGAAGGTTTCGATCTGCTTGAAGCGGTCCATTGCGTGTCTCCTGTGTCGGCAGCACTTGGCGCTTCAGCGCTTAGTGATGCCCCATGCCGCGCGCCGCAGGCGCCGGCGCGGCCGAAAGCCGCGCCTCACCAGCATTCCATACTTTTTGTTTCGGAATAAGCGACCTGGACTGATCTTATCAAACCTTTCCTGCGCCACTACAGTGGGCCTCAACCGCTTAGCCATTCCTTGCATACGCGACATTCAGGAGACATTCATGGCCAAAATGAGAGCCGTCGACGCCGCCGTGCTGGTGCTCGAAAAAGAAGGCATCGATACCGCTTTTGGCGTGCCGGGCGCAGCCATCAATCCGTTCTACTCGGCGATGAAAAAGGCCGGCGGCATCACCCACGTGCTCGCGCGCCACGTCGAAGGCGCCTCGCACATGGCCGAGGGCTATACGCGCGCCGCACCCGGCAACATCGGCGTGTGCATCGGCACCTCGGGCCCCGCGGGCACCGACATGATCACGGGCCTCTATTCCGCACAGGCCGACTCGATTCCCATTCTCGCGATCACGGGCCAGGCGCCGCGCGCGCGCCTCTACAAGGAAGACTTCCAGGCCGTCGACATCGAGTCGATCGCCAAGCCCGTCACCAAGTGGGCCGTGACGGTGCGCGAGCCGGCGCTCGTGCCGCGCGTGTTCCAGCAGGCGTTCCATCTCATGCGCTCGGGCCGTCCGGGTCCGGTGCTGGTCGATCTGCCGATCGACGTGCAGCTCGCCGAAATCGAGTTCGACATCGACACCTACGAGCCGCTGCCCGTCTACAAGCCGAAGGCCACGCGCAAGCAGATCGAAGCCGCGCTCGAACTGCTCAACGCTAGCGAAAAGCCGCTGATCGTTTCGGGCGGCGGCGTGATCAACGCGGCGGCCGAAGACCTGCTCGTGCAGTTTGCCGAAACGGTGGGCGTGCCGGTCATCCCGACGCTCATGTCGTGGGGCGCCATTGCCGACGACCACCCGCTCATGGCCGGCATGGTCGGCCTGCAGACCTCGCACCGCTACGGCAACGCCACGATGCTCGCCTCGGACTTCGTGCTGGGCGTGGGCAACCGCTGGGCGAACCGCCATACGGGCAGCGTCGAGGTCTACACGAAGGGCCGCAAGTTCGTGCACGTCGACATCGAACCGACGCAGATCGGCCGCGTGTTCGGCCCCGATCTCGGCATCGTGTCCGATGCGAAGGCCGCGCTCGAACTCTTCGTCGAAGTCGCGCAGGAATGGAAGGCCGCCGGTAAGTTGAAGGACCGCAGCGCCTGGGTGGCCGACTGCCAGGAACGCAAGCGCACGATGCACCGCAAGACGCACTTCGAAAACACCCCGATCAAGCCGCAGCGCGTGTACGAAGAGATGAACAAGGCGTTTGGCCGCGACACCTGCTACGTGAGCACGATCGGCCTTTCGCAGATCGCGGGCGCGCAGTTCCTGCACGTGTACAAGGCGCGCAACTGGATCAACTGCGGCCAGGCGGGCCCGCTCGGCTGGACGATTCCGGCGGCGCTCGGCGTGCGCGCGGCCGATCCGACCCGCCCCATCGTGGCGCTCTCGGGCGACTATGACTTCCAGTTCATGGTCGAAGAGCTGGCCGTGGGCGCGCAGTTCAAGCTGCCGTATGTCCACGTGGTGGTGAACAACTCGTACCTCGGCCTGATCCGCCAGGCGCAGCGCCAGTTCGACATGGACTTCTGCGTGCAGCTTGCGTTCGAGAACATCAACGCGCCCGAAGTGAACGGCTATGGCGTCGATCACGTCACGGTGGCCGAAGGCCTGGGCTGCAAGGCGCTGCGCGTGTTCAAGCCCGAGGAGATCGCCCCGGCGCTCAAACAGGCGCAATCGATGGCCGCCGAGTTCAGCGTGCCGGTCGTCGTCGAAGTGATTCTGGAGCGCGTGACCAACATCTCGATGGGCACGGAAATCGACGCGATCAACGAGTTCGAGGAACTCGCCGAGACGCCCGAGCACGCACCGACGGCTATCGCTCTGCAATCCTGATGATTTGACGCTGTTGCATCGCCCCGCTTTTCGTACTCAGCCCTGATGTGCGAAAAGCGGCCTCTCACCCACTCATTGCCCCGAGAGACACACCCATGCCGAAATTTGCCGCAAACCTCACCATGCTGTTCAACGAGGTGCCCTTCCTCGACCGCTTTGTCGCGGCCGCTCTTGCGGGCTTCGACGCCGTGGAGTTCCTGTTCCCCTATCCGTACAAGGCCGCCGAACTGGCCGAACGCCTCGAAGTGAACGGCTTGAAACTCGTGCTCCACAATCTGCCCGCCGGCAACTGGGAAGCGGGCGAGCGCGGCATTGCCTGCCTGCCCGATCGCCGTGGCGAGTTCCAGGAAGGCGTTGGCCGCGCGATCGAATACGCGAAGGCGCTGAAGGTGCCGCAACTCAATTGCCTCGTCGGCATTCCGACGGCTGGCGTCGATCGCGAGACGGCGCTCGCCACGATCGTCGAGAACCTGCGCTACGCTGCCGGTGAACTCAAGCGCGAAGGCATCCGTCTGCTCGTGGAACCGTGCAACTCGTACGACATTCCCGGCTTCGCGTTGAACCGCTCAGGCGAAGCGCTCGACGTAATCGCACGGACGGGCTCGGACAATCTGTTCCTGCAGTACGACATCTATCACATGCAGCGCATGGAAGGCGAACTCGCCGCGACGATCAAGAAGCAGTTCGCGAAGATCGCCCACATCCAGCTCGCCGACAACCCCGGCCGCAACGAACCGGGCACGGGCGAAATCCACTACCCGTTCCTGTTCGACCTGCTCGACACGCTCGGCTACGAGGGCTACATCGGCTGCGAGTACAAGCCGCGCACGACGACCACCGAAGGTCTCGGCTGGCTGCGCAGCGCGAAACAGCGCACCGCCGAACTCGCCTGACAATCGAGAGACAACCGCATTCGCCTTGACGGAGACACACAGATGGCAAAGATTGGCTTTATCGGACTCGGCATCATGGGCGCGCACATGGCGCGCAACCTCATCAAGGGCGGCCACACGCTCACCGTGAACGGCAAGTATCCGGTGCCCGACGACCTGCGCGCGCAAACCGAAGTCGTCGCCGATTCGACGGCTGTCGCCAGGGCCTCGGACATCGTCATCGTGATGGTGCCGGACACGCCTGATGTCGCCAACGTCCTGTTCGCCGACGACGGCGTCGCCAAGGGCCTCTCGGCCGGCAAACTCGTAATCGACATGAGCTCGATCTCGCCCATCGAAACGCAGCAGTTCGCGAAGCAGATCAACGCGCTCGGCTGCGACTATCTCGACGCGCCGGTCTCGGGCGGCGAAGTCGGCGCACGCGAAGCCACGCTCACGATCATGGTGGGCGGCCCGCAGAAGTCGTTCGATCTTGCGAAGCCGCTCTTCGAATTGATGGGCAAGAACATCTCGCTCATCGGCGATAACGGCGCGGGGCAGACCTGCAAGGTGGCGAACCAGATCATCGTCGCGCTCAATATCGAGGCCGTTGCCGAAGCGCTGCTGTTCGCGGCACGCTCGGGCGCAGACCCCGAACGCGTGCGCAAGGCGCTCATGGGCGGCTTCGCCTCCTCGCGCATTCTCGAAGTGCACGGCGAGCGCATGACCAAACGCACGTTCAATCCGGGTTTCCGCATCGAACTGCACCAGAAGGACCTGAACCTCGCCATCGATGGCGCGCGCAAGCTCGGTATCGCCCTGCCCCACACGGCCAGCGCACAGCAGCTCTTCAGCGTGTGCGTGGCGAACGGCGGCAAGGCGTGGGACCACTCGGCGATGATCCGCGCGCTCGAGATCATGGCGAACTTCGAGATCGCCGAGCCGCAAGCGCAAGTGAAGGTGGCCTGAGCTGGTTTCAGCGGCTGCGTGAAGGCGGTTCGCGCGAGGCTACGCGCGGACCGCCCGCAGAACCGGATCACGCATACCGGCGGGTGCATAACGGCAGTGGCAGTGGCAGCAGTGGCTACAGCGCACCCGCCTCCCGTGGGGCGCTTCGCGGCGGCGGCAACCGTCGCGGGGCAAATCGGTGCCGCCCTGGGCTGAGGGCGGCCAGTGGGGTCCGAAAGCGGCACCCGGTGACGGCGGGGAAGCCTTGGTCGGTCAGACGTCGTCATCGGGTGTCCGCCTGTCGGATGCCCTTTTTTGTTTCCCTTCTTTTTTTGCAAACGAAACAGGCCTGGCGGAGCGCCGCCAGGCCTGTTTGTTTTTCGCGCGACGTTTGTCTGCGTATGAACGCGCGTTCGCTCAGTACGTATCGAATGTGCTTTGCAACGACTCTTTGTCGACCGCGCCCGCTGCAAGCGCGAGCATCAGCAGCACACGCGCCTTGTACGGGCTGAGCGTGCCGGAAGACACGAAGCCAAGCGCATCGTCCTTCGCCGCGCCGTTGTGCATCACATGGCCCGAGCCCACGCGCGACGCGCGCACGACCGCGACGCCCTTGGCCGCCGCCTCCGCCAGCGACTGCTGCAACCCGCCGTGAATCGAGCCATTGCCCGTGCCAGCCACGACGAACCCATCCACACCGGCGGCAAAGAGTGCTTCGACCGCCGCGCGCGACACACCCGCGTAGCTCGTCACGATCTCGACCTGCGGCCATTGCACCGATGCCGTGAACGGCGCATCGACCGTATGCGGGCGCAGCGCGCGGCGCTGGAATTCCACGCGCCCATCCTGCACCCAGCCCAGCGCGCCGATTTCCGGCGACTGGAATGCGTCGACCGCGTAGGTGCTGACCTTCGTGACGTCGCGTGCGCAATGAATGCGGTTATTGAACGCCACCAGCACGCCCTGCCCGGCCGCCGCCTCGCTCGCGGCGAGGGTGACGGCATTGAGCAGATTGAGCGGGCCGTCGGCGGAAAGCGCCGTGGCGGGCCGCATGGCGGCCGTCAAAATGCATGGCTTCGCACTCTTCACCGTGAGATGCAGCAGATACGCGGTTTCC
>DATBXG010000079.1:0-16040 GCA_036514415.1 Paraburkholderia sp. | reverse complement strand
CAAGGTGGGTCTGCGCGCCTCGATCACCGGCGAAATCGTGCTCGACGAAGTGTTCGTGCCGGAAGAGAACATCATGCCGGACGTGAAGGGCCTGCGCGGTCCGTTCACGTGCCTGAATTCGGCGCGCTACGGCATCGCCTGGGGCGCGCTCGGCGCGGCGGAAGCGTGCTGGCACACGGCGCGCCAGTACGTGCTCGACCGCAAGCAGTTCGGCCGCCCGCTCGCGGCGAACCAGCTGATCCAGAAGAAGCTCGCCGACATGCAAACGGAAATCACGCTCGGCCTGCAAGGCTGCCTCCGTCTTGGCCGCATGAAGGACGAAGGCACGGCCGCCGTCGAGATCACGTCGATCATGAAGCGCAACTCGTGCGGCAAGTCGCTCGACATCGCGCGTCTTGCGCGCGATATGCTCGGCGGCAATGGCATCTCCGACGAATTCGGCGTGGCGCGCCACCTCGTGAACCTCGAAGTCGTGAACACGTACGAAGGCACGCACGATATCCACGCCCTGATCCTCGGTCGCGCGCAAACGGGCATCCAGGCGTTCTTCTGATCGCCGCCCTGCCCGGCGCCGGATGCGCCTGAAAAAAACGCCGCACGGTCTTTTACGTGCGGCGTTTTTGTTCTGGCGTTGGCCGAACGGCTTACTTGTTCGGCTGCGGCGTCATACGCAGATACGGACGCAGCGCCTTGTAGCCCTTCGGGAACTTCTGCTTGATGACCTCTTCGTCCTTCAGCGACGGAACGATCACGACGTCGTCGCCCTGCTTCCAGTTGCCGGGCGTGGCGACCTGGTAGTTGTCGGTGAGTTGCAGCGAGTCGATCACGCGCAGCACTTCGTCGAAGTTGCGGCCCGTACTCGCCGGATAGGTGATGATGAGGCGCACCTTCTTGTTCGGGTCGATCACGAAGAGCGAGCGCACGGTGAGCGTCTCGTTCGCGTTCGGGTGAATCATGTCGTACAGCGTGGAGACCTTGCGGTCGCCGTCCGCGAGAATCGGGAAGCCGACGTTCGCCGCCTGCGTCTCGTTGATGTCCTTGATCCACTCGTTGTGCGACTGGGCGCTATCCACGGAAAGCGCGATCGTCTTCACATTGCGCTTCTCGAACTCGTCCTTGAGCTTCGCGGTCAGGCCGAGTTCGGTCGTGCAGACCGGCGTGAAGTCGGCGGGGTGCGAAAACAGCACGCCCCAGCTATTGCCGAGCCACTCGTGAAACTTGACGTGGCCAATGCTCGAATCCTGCTCGAAGTCGGGTGCGATATCGCCAAGACGAAGACTCATGGTGCGGTTCCTTTGAACGAGGTTTGAATGCGGTTTGAACGCTGTCGGAACGGAGCTGGGCGCGCGGCCCGTTGGTCCAGTAGACGTTTACAACAGTCAAGCATACAGGCCCTGGTCGCGCCCCGCTAACGAACATCGCCTCACACCGGTATGAGTTTTTGTAATTTTGAACCGTTTGAGGGAAACTTTAGGTGCCGGATCAACTCAATGACTCTCACCGCGCGCGTTTTTGCGCGCGAGATCCAGACACCGCGTCCACGCGCATTTACGGGAACGGATCGTACGAATTTGGGGTCGTGGCGGCGCGTCACGCTTGCCAGCGCCCATATCTTTGTTACGATTCACGCGTGATGTGACACGATGGGAGCCAGTCAATGTCAGAGGTCAACAAGGAGAGGCTGATGTCCGATATCAAAACCGTCCTCGCGGATGCAGAGGACCTGCTCAAGCAGGCAGCTAGCGCTACGGGCGAGCGCGCTTCGGAGTTGCGCGAAACGGCACTCTCGCGTCTGAAACAGGCAAAGGAGAAGGCCGCCGACGTCCAGGTCGTCGTGGTCGAGAAAGGCAAGAAAGCGGCGCGCGCCACCGACGACTACGTGCACGAGCATCCGTGGGCGTCGATCGGCATCGCTGCCGGCGTGGGCGTGCTGGTCGGCCTGCTGATCAACCGCAAGTAAACCCGCTCGCCGCAAGGCGTGGCGTGGGCGCAGGCAGCACCGCTCGCGTCGCGCGGGCGAGCCACCCTGGCCGCCTGCGCGCTGACGGCTTCTCGCCGGCTCAGCGCGCCGCGCAGTGCCGCCTCGTCCCGCCGGGCGATACCGACGGCTGTTTTTTGTTGCCCTCTGCCCGGGCACCCGCCTGCGCCACCTGCCATCGCCATGACGACAGACACCCACTCGCAGCGACACGAACACGGGCCGTTGCGCCGATTGCTCGGCTCCGCGACCGCGATGCTTCAGACCCGCCTGGAACTGATCGGCATCGAACTCGCCGAGGAAAAAGATCGCTTGATCGGCGTGCTTTTCCTCGGCCTCGCGGGGATGATGTTCGCGATGCTCGCCTTGATCGCGCTGACGGCGCTCATCGCCATCGCCTTCTGGGACACGTACCGCTGGCAGGCGCTTGCCGGTCTTACGCTCGTCTACGGAGCCGCGGCCATTTTCTGCGGCTTGAAGGCGCGTCGCGGCCTGCACACCGCGCCACTCGTGTTCCAGGCGACGCTCGAGGAGTTCGAGAAAGACCGCGAAGCCTTGCGCAACCCCTAGCCGGCGAGATTCAGGACACGCCGCGCTTTGCCAGGCGCATTGCCCGAGTTACTGCCGCGCACCGCGCGCCCGCAACCTGCCTGCGCCCCCGCCTCTAACACGATAGCCGCGAGCCGACGCCATGAGCCACCCTCAACCGGACACCGCCTTCCGCCCCCGCCGCAACCGCTCTCACGACCTCTCGGCGCCGCAGCTGCGCGCGCTGCGCAAGGAATTGCTGCTCGTGCGCGCCAGCGTCGAGCGCGCCGAAATGGCCGAATCGCTCGTGGAACTCCGCTCGGCGGTCGCCAATTTCAGCTGGCTGCGCTTCGTCGTGCCCGGCTTCGGTCACTCGAGCGCCAGCGGCGTGGCCAGCGGCCTCGGCAACCTGCTCAAGCAGTATCCGCTGCTCAGTTCGCTCGTCTCGCTCATCGTCGCGAAGCCGCTGCGTACGAGCATCGTTTCGGCCGCGCGCCCCGTCATCAAGTGGGGTGGCCTGGCCTTTACCGCGTGGGAGGCGTATCGCGTGTGGCAGCAGGTGCGGCGTCAGCGCGGCGCCTCGGCAAGCCGTACAGAACCCGATACGTCCGACGAAGACGATCTCACCGGCTGATCGCCGTCGTTCGCGGCGCCCCGTCCCCACGCTCAACGGTCCCGCCAGCACATCTGCGTAGTCACCGCAGCGATGCTGCCACCCGCCGCCTGATTGCTGCGCGCACCGGTCGCGTCGAGCACGAAGGCGCCACAGGCATCGTCGCGCATTGGCCCGGTTTCCACGGGCTCCGCCGCGATGGCGTAGCCGCCGTTGGACTCGTCGGCAGGCAGGAGCTGCAAGCGGTAAGCAGGCGGCCCCGTCGCTGGCGCCTGATCGAATCCCGCGGGCAATGTCGCCATCGACGCGCCCTGCATATCTGCGAACTGCGCCGCGCGATAGATCGCAGCCACGGCGTCGATGCGATGTCCCCGCGCGATCTGCGCACGCCATCCCGGCAACGCGAAGGCGGCTACGATGGCGGCCGCCGCCAGCGCGATGACCAACTCTAGCAATGTGAACGCGCTGTACCGGTTGCTCTTCGCCATGCTTTGCGCTCCCCTCTTCTTCAAAACGGCCTCGCGACGAGGTGACGCCAGTGATGCTCGACGCGCGTCCCCTCGCCCGTTGCTTCGACAACCACCTGGTCCTGCAGCCAGCTTTGCGTGTCTTCCGATGCACCGAAGCCGCGCGCCGTGACGAGATACGCGCGAGCCAGCGGACGGCTGTCGATGCGCCAGGCTTCGATGAAGCACTGTGGCGCGCGCCCCGAACCCGGCCAGGCGGCAACGGGCGTCACGGCCTGCCGCTCGAAGCTGTCCTGCCGCCGCCATGCTTGTGGCTCGCCGGACTGCGTAGCGGCGGCAGGTCCGGCCAGCGAGCCATTCGTCAATGCACGCGAGCACAGCAGGAGCGCGGCGTCGGCCGCATGGAAGGACTGCAGATGATCGGCGACGGCATCTGCATTGCGCCTCGCCAGCAGCGCCGCCTCGAACCATGCCGCCGACGTCACCAGCATCATCGCGACGATGAGCAACACGACGGGCAGCGCCACGCCGCGATGCGCGGGCCGCGTGCGGGAAATGCGGCGACTGCGCTGCGGGGTCGCGCTCATGACGCCGCCTGCAGCACGTTGCGCAGCACGATGTGCCGCCAGAAGGCTTGACGCGCTCGCCCATCCGCTCCGACGGCCTGCACACCATCGCAATCGACGTAGCGCGTGCGCCGGGGAAAGGCCGCGCCGCGCACCAGCACGCACAGATCGACCGCGACGACCGCCGCCCACTGATCGCGCGCAAACGCCGAAGCGTCGAGCGCCTGCGCCGCGCCCGCCGTCCAGTAGCGCACCCGCAGCCGCTCGACGCCCTCGACCAGCGGCTGCGCCGTCCCCACCTTGCCGGAGCCTTCGCAGTACAGCTCTGTCTCACCGGTCGAACCGCTGACTCTGGCGTGATAGCGGTTCACGATCTCGACGCCCGCCACTCCCGCCGCTCCCACCGCCTGACCGAGGCAATCCGTGACATGGCCGCTCGCGGCGGGCCACGTCGATACGCTGTCGCCTTGATAGCGCACGGCGAGTCCGTCCGAGCGGCTCGACAGCGAATTGCAGGCAAGCGCAGCATCGGCGCCCGCCGGCCGCCCGGACGTGCAGCCGAAGACCGCCGGGCCGGCAAGCGGCGCGCCTCCGTCCGCAGCGACGAATCCGGCCATCTGGATCTGCTCGCCGATCAGCATCAATGCGTTCATGCCGGCCTCGTGGATGCGCGAGGCGTCGCTCGCATGGGCGAAGGCCTGGCGTTGCGACCGATAGGCCGACAGCGCGCCTAGCGTCACCACGAGGCCAAGCGCGACCGCGATCGTGAGTTCAAGGAGCGTGTGGCCGGCTTGCCGGCGCACCTCAGCGGGGCGTCTATTCATCGCAGAAACGCGAGAGCGACGCAGTCACGCGCGGCAGGCACCGTTGCGTCGATACACGGCGCGACGCGGGAGAGCGCCGCCGAGCCGGATGCCGCAGCGAACCGGGCGGCCGCCCAGCTGACAGTGGCGATCGACGCATCGCCTCCCGCGCTCGACGTGGTCAACCGCCCGTCAGGCACGATGGCCGCCGTAAGCGCCTTCCACTTGTCCGTCGCGGCGTTCGTTGCACCAGCGGCCCCCGCCGCGCGCAGGGCTTCGGCGAAGGCGTCGGCGGCAAACACGGCGCGCTCGCGAGCCGCCGCCAGTTGCGCGTGCCGGGCCAGCCCGAGTTGCGTGCTCATCAGGCCGAGCCCGCACATCGCCATAATGCCAAGGGCAATGGCGACTTCGAGCAGCGTCGATCCGCGCGCGCCACGCTCGCTCACCCGGCTCATGACGCCCCCGTGCACGCGCCGTCGCTGATGCGCGCGCGGCCGCCCGCCGCGATGCGTATGCAGCGCCGCCAGGCCGTGCCGCGTTGCGAGGCGGACGCAACGCGCGGGCCGATCTCGAAGTTGCGCAAGGTGCCAATGGTCTGCCCCCCGGGCGGCGTGAACGTAATGGCAGTGAGCCCCGACGCCACGGCAATGGCATCGAGCGCCGGTTGCACGCGCAACGGCACGTATGCGCCGGCGCGTTCGATCATGACGGCCCAGCCGCACGACCAGTCGGCGAGTCCGGACGGACACGCTTTCGCGGCCGCAAGACAGTTGCGCGCCGCATCGACGCGGCAGACGGTGACGCGCGCCTTGCGCCGTATCGCCTCGTTGCGCGCGTAGGCGAGCGTGCCCAGCATCGCGTTGGCGCGCGCGTCGACCTGGTCGCGCACGCGCCAGGCGGTGAACACGGGCGTTGAAAGCGTCGCGCAGATCGCCAGCAGGACGATGACGACCATCGTCTCGACGAGCGTGAATCCTCCGTACTTCATCAGCAATCCTTAGTTTGAGCGGATTGCCATCAATCTACGGATGAACGGGAAACGAAACAATTAGCCGAATGGCTAGCTGGTGCGCGCAGCGTCGGCTCGCGAGAATGCAAGCGTCACGACGGCGGCAATGCAGGAGGGAAGAAAAATGCGAATGCGCTCAGCGCTTTTTCGTGGACGTGGCGCTGGCGCCCGCGCGGCGGAATTCCTCGATCACGTCTTCGAATTCGGAGACGTCTTCGAAACGCCGGTACACCGAAGCAAAACGCACGAACGCGACCTTGTCGAGTTCGCGCAATTCGCCCATCACGAGCTCGCCAAGGCGGTCGCTGCGCACTTCGCGCTCGCCGCTGCCGAGCAGCTGATATTCGATACGGGCGACCGCCGCGTCGATCGCATCGGCTGCAACCGGGCGCTTGCGCAGCGCCAGTTGCATGCTCGCCATGATCTTGCGGCGGTCGAATTCCGTACGGCTGCCATCCTTCTTGACGACGGCCGGCATCGCCAGCTCGACCCGCTCGTACGTCGTGAAACGCTTGTCGCAGGCCGGGCAGCGGCGGCGGCGCCGGATCGCGGCGCCGTCTTCGGACACGCGCGAGTCAACGACCTGCGTGTCTTCGTGCCGGCAAAAGGGGCAGCGCATGCTAAGGCTCGGTCAGCGCGCGGCTTAGCGATAAACCGGGAAACGCTTCGTCAGCTCTGCGACCTGCGCCTTCACGCGCTCGATCGTCGCGGCGTCTTCCGGATTGTCGAGCACGTCGGCAATCAGGTTGCCCACCTGCTCGGCTTCCTTCACGCCGAAGCCGCGCGTGGTCATGGCCGGCGAGCCGAGGCGGATGCCGCTCGTCACGAACGGCTTTTCCGGGTCGTTCGGAATCGCGTTCTTGTTGACCGTGATGTGCGCGGCGCCCAGCGCGGCCTCAGCCGCCTTGCCGGTGATGTTCTTCGCGCGCAGGTCCACCAGCATGACGTGGCTTTCCGTGCGGCCCGAAACGATGCGCAGACCGCGCTTGACCAGCGTTTCCGCCAGCACGCGCGCATTCTCGACCACGTGCTGCTGGTAGGCCTTGAATTCCGGCGAGAGCGCTTCCTTGAACGCCACGGCCTTGCCCGCGATCACGTGCATGAGCGGACCGCCCTGGATGCCCGGGAAGATGGCCGAGTTGATCTGCTTCTCGAATTCCGCCTTCATCAGGATCACGCCGCCGCGCGGGCCGCGCAGGCTCTTGTGCGTGGTCGTGGTGACGAAGTCGGCGAACGGCACCGGGTTCGGGTAGACGCCCGCGGCGATCAGGCCGGCGTAGTGCGCCATGTCGACCATGAAGTACGCACCCACGCTCTTCGCGATCTTCGAGAAACGCTCGAAGTCGATGCGCAGCGCGAACGCGGAGGCGCCCGCGACGATCAGCTTCGGCTTGTGTTCCTGTGCGAGCTTTTCGGCCGCGTCGTAGTCGATGTCTTCGGCTTCGTTCAGGCCGTAGCTCACGACGTTGAACCACTTGCCCGACATGTTGACGGGCGAGCCGTGCGTGAGGTGGCCGCCGTGCGCGAGGCTCATGCCCATGATCGTGTCGCCCGGCTTGAGCATGGCGAAGAACACGCCCTGGTTCGCCTGCGAACCCGAGTTCGGCTGGACGTTCGCGGCTTCGGCGCCGAAGATCTGCTTCACGCGGTCGATCGCGAGCTGCTCGACGATATCCACGTATTCGCAGCCGCCGTAATAGCGCTTACCGGGGTAGCCTTCGGCGTACTTGTTGGTGAGCTGCGAACCCTGCGCGGCCATGACCGCGGGCGACGTGTAGTTTTCCGACGCGATGAGCTCGATGTGCTCTTCCTGGCGGCGGTTCTCGAGTTCGATCGCCTTGAAGAGTTCGGGATCGACGTTGGCGATGGTGCTTTCGGCTCTGTCAAACATACGGATTCCGTTAAGTGTGTTCAGGTTGACCGGGTCTCGCGCGGAACGCGTAGCGGGTACGCGGCGCTGCTGGCGAAGAGGCCAGCCTTGACGTGGCGGAAGGAGGTGCCGCACACGCGAGGCAGGACAGCCCCGGCAGCGCTAATGAAAGCGCGCGGAATCAGGCTGCCCAGGCGAACGGCAAAACGGCACCCTGCGCTTCACGGTGGGTCGTTCCACCTTGAGTCCCCAATAGCGCGCGTGCTTCTGACTGCATCGCTGCCTTCATCGCGGCTATTCCGGAACCCTATCGCCAGTCACGCAGGGATCGAGCGCGTTAGTGTATTGGAACGGCAGGGAATAGGCAACCGCCCGCGCCAGGCCCCAGCGGGCGCGCCGCGGCGGGCGATCCCGCGGGCGCCGGCACCGGCAACGCGCCCCGCGCGCGTTCTGTCCCTTCCTTGCCGCAACGCGTCATTGGAAGTAGGCTTTCCCCTTTCCTCGCCTTCTACCGACCAGGGAGCCACCATGATCGTTTTCGTCACCGGCGCGTCCGCGGGCTTCGGCGCCGCCATCGCCCGGGCCTTCGTAAAGGGCGGACATCGCGTCGTCGCCACCGCCCGCCGCAAGGACCGCCTCGACACCCTCGCCGCCGAACTCGGCGACGCTCTCCTGCCCATCGAACTCGACGTGCGCGACCGCGCGGCGGTCGAAGCCGCGCCCGCCGCGCTGCCGCCCGAGTTCGCCGCCGTCGACGTGCTCGTCAACAACGCCGGCCTCGCGCTCGGTGTCGAGCCTGCCCAGAAGGCCGATCTCGACGAGTGGGAAACCATGATCGACACCAACTGCACGGGCCTCGTGCAGGTCACGCACGCGTTCCTGCCCGGCATGGTCGCGCGCAACCGGGGTCACATCTTCAACCTCGGCTCGGTGGCGGGCCGCTGGCCGTATCCGGGTGGCAACGTCTACGGCGCGACCAAGGCGTTCGTGCGTCAGTTCAGCCTGAACCTGCGCGCCGACCTCGCGGGCACCGCGCTGCGCGTGACCGACATCGAACCCGGCCTGTGCGGCGGCACCGAGTTCTCGAACGTGCGCTTTCGCGGCGACGACACCAAGGCGGCCAACGTCTACAAGGACGTGCAGCCGCTCACGGCCGAGGACATCGCCGACTCGATCTACTGGATCGCCACGCGCCCGGCCCACGTCAACATCAACACGATCGAGCTGATGCCCGTCGCCCAGACGTTCGCCGGTCTCAGCATCCAGCGCGGCTAAAATTTCCTTACATATCTATTGCTTACGTCAGTGGTACGAAAGACGTAGGGGCCGCGCGTTCCGGTAGAATGCGCGGCATGGAAAATTCCACCAGCAAGCCGGACGCGGCGTCGTCACCGGCCGGGCGCGGCTTTTCGTGGCCGATCCGGGTCTATTACGAGGACACCGACGCCGGCGGCATCGTGTTTTACGCGAATTACCTGAAATTCTTCGAACGCGCGCGCACCGAATGGCTGCGCGCGTGCGGCGTCGATCAGCGTCGGCTCGCCGGGGAAACGGGCGTGCTCTTCGTCGTGCGCAGCACCGCGCTCGATTACCGCTCGCCCGCGCACCTCGACGACGTCGTCACGACCATGAGCCGCGTCGAGAAGCTAGGCCGCGCCTCGGTCGACTTCCTGCAGGAGGCATGGCGCGACGACACGCTGCTCGCCACGGGCACCATTCGTGTCGCCTGCGTCGACGCAGCAGCCATGCGCCCGGCCCCAATTCCGGACCGCGTGCATGAAGCCCTGCAACGCGGGCCACAGAAGGACCTGTACGCCGTGTCAACGGCAGTGCAGTAATTACCGTTGATACGACGCCAGTGAACTCGCGCCGGTCAATGCAGGACCAAGCAGGGTTCGGCCGCGACAGCGCGAAAGCTTCCCCAACGCCTACGGGTAGCCTTGCGTCGTCTCGCAGCCGCTCGCCCCTTTCGGGACGTCACAACGAACCTATATGAACACTACACAAGATCTGTCGATCATTTCACTCGTTCTTAATGCGAGCTTGCTGGCACAGGCGGTGATGGGGCTCCTTCTGCTCATGTCGCTGATTTCCTGGACTTTCATTTTCCGCAAGTGGTTTGCGATCCGCCGCGCACGCACGCAGACCGAGCGCTTCGAGCGCGACTTCTGGTCCGGCGGCGACCTGCAGGCGCTCTACCAGAGCGCTGCCAACAACCGTCACACGATCGGCGCGCTCGAGCGTATCTTTGAATCGGGCATGCGCGAATTCCTGAAGGCGAAAGAGAAGCGCCTGAACGATCCGAGCCTCGTGCTCGACGGCGCGCGCCGCGCCATGCGCGCGGCGTTCCAGCGCGAGATGGACGCGCTCGAGGCGAATCTCTCGTTCCTCGCTTCGGTCGGCTCGGTGAGCCCGTATATCGGTCTTTTCGGCACGGTGTGGGGGATCATGAACGCGTTCCGCGGCCTCGCGAACGTGCAGCAGGCCACGCTCGCCAACGTCGCGCCCGGCATTGCCGAAGCGCTGACGGCGACCGCAATCGGTCTCTTCGCCGCCATTCCGGCAGTGGTCGCGTACAACAGCTACGCGCACGACATCGACCGTCTGGCGATCCGCTTCGAAACCTTCATCGAAGAGTTTTCGAACATCCTGCAGCGTCAGGCTCACTAATCTTCACGAAGCAAGGAGTCGAAGATGGGAGGCTCAGTCCGTTCGAGCATGCGAGGCAGCCGCTCGCGCCGTGCGATGGCCGACATCAATGTCGTGCCGTACATCGACGTGATGCTGGTGCTGCTCGTGATTTTCATGGTGACGGCGCCGCTCGTCGCGCCGTCCATCGTCAACCTGCCAAGCGTGGGCGGGGCGTCGCAGCAGCAGCAAATCCCGCCAGTCGTGGTCAATATTCGCCCCGACGGCAATCTGAGCGTACGCTACAAGGATGATTCGGGCGCCTCGCAGCAGGAAAACATGACGCGCGCCGATCTCAACGGCTTCGTCGCCGAGCGCGAGCAGAGCCATCCCGACCAGCCCGTCGTGATCGCAGCCGACAAGTCCGTCAAGTACGAGACGGTGATGAACGTGATGTCCGACCTGAAGTCGCATGGCGTCAAACGCGTCGGACTGCTCGTCAAATCGCAATGACCCGGAAGAAAGATTCGTATCCGATCCAGCCTCCGCGCGAGCGTGGCACGGTACGTGCTATCGCGCTCGCGGTGCTCATGCACGCGCTGCTCGGTCTGTTCCTCTATCACGGCATCCATTGGCAGAACAGCACGCCAGCGGGTGCAGAGGCGGAACTGTGGACCGAAGTGCCGGACATATCGACACCGAAGGCACTGCCGCCGCCCGCGCCGGTAGCCCCTGCCCCGCCGCCGCCGCAAACCGAGGAAGCCGACATCGCGCTGCAACAGCAAAAGCGTAAGCAGCAGGAAGCACAGCGCGAAGCCCAGCTCGCCGAGCAGCAGCGACTGAAGCAGCAGCAGGAAGCCGAGGCGAAGCGCCAGCAGCTCGCGGCCCAGCAGGCCGCGCAGCTCGCCGCACAGCAAAAGGCGGACAAGCTCAAACAGCAGCAGGAGCAGCAACAGGCTGCGGCAGAGAAGCAAAAGCAGCAGCAACAGCAGGACACGCTCAAGAAGCAGCAGCAGGAAGAAGTGCAGCAGAAGCAGGCGAAGCTCGAAGCGCAGAAGAAGGCCGACGCCGAGAAGGCGGCCAAGGCGAAGGCGCAGGCTGACGCCCAGGCGAAGAAGTTCGACGCAGAGCGCAGCGCCCGCATCGCGCAGATGCAAGGCTCGATGGGCGGCGGCGAAGGCTCGAGCGGCAACGGTCTCGCGAAGAGCGGGACCGGCAGCGGCTCGGGTGGCAATGCGACGTCGCCGGGCTATGCGGACAAGGTGCGCCGCCGCGTGCGTCCGAACATCGTCTGGTCGGGCGAGACGACGGGTCTCGAAACGGAGGTCGCAGTGCGCTGCTCGCCGAGCGGCACGCTGCTAGGCGCGAGCATCACGCGCAGCAGCGGCAACCAGTCATGGGATGACGCTGCGTTGCGGGCGGTTCAGCGCTCGGATCCGATGCCGGTCGACACCGATGGCAAGGCACCTTCGAGCTTCAAGATCACCTTGCGCCCGGCGGGCTAACGGCGACCGCAAGGCATGGAAGGATTGATGAAAGCCGGCGCGCGACAGCGGAAAAGGAACGATTCGAATATTTTCGGGTCAGTCTGCTGTTGCGCGGTATGACAAAAATCGCTTTTTCAGGAAACATCACAGCATGAGTTTGATGACGAAGCTTGGCCTGCGAACCCTCGTCGCGTCCTGCCTGATTACGGCGGGCGGCGCAGCGAACGCACAACTCAACGTCCTCGTCACCGGCGTGGGCTCCACCCAGTTCCCCATCGCCACGGCAAACTTTGCCGGTGAAGCGAATTCGCCCGAGCAGGTCGCGGCCATCGTGCGCGCCGACCTGCAACGAAGCGGGAAATTCACCAATATCGACGCCGGCAGCGCGCCGATCTCGGAAAACGACTCCGTCGATCTCGGCAGCTGGAAGGCCAAGGGCGCCAATGCGTTCGTCGCGGGCAGCGTGAACAAGCTCGCCAACGGCCAGTACGAAGTGCGCTTCAAGCTTTACGACACCGGGAAGGGTGAAAGCCTCGGCGGCCTCGTGCTCACGAGCCCGGCAAGCGGCCTGCGCATGACCGCGCACAAGGTTTCGGACTACATCTATCAGAAGCTGCTCGGCGATCGCGGCGTGTTCGCCACGCGTCTTTCGTACGTGATCAAGACCGGCAACCGCTACCAGTTGCAGGTTTCGGATTCCGACGGACAAGACGCGCACATCGCGCTCTCGAGCCCCGAGCCGATCATCTCGCCGGCCTGGTCGCCCGACGGCACCAAGGTCGCCTACGTATCTTTCGAAAAGAAGAAGCCGATCGTCTACGTGCATGACCTCCCCACGGGTCGCCGCGTGATCATCTCGGACCAGAAGGGCAACAACTCGGCGCCCGCATGGTCGCCGGATGGCCGCACGCTCGCGGTTGCACTGTCGCGCACGGGCAACACGCAGATCTTCGCCGTCAATGCCGACGGCTCCGGCCTGCGCCGCCTCACGCAAGGCACGACGATCGACACCGAACCCTCCTACTCTCCTGACGGACGCTGGATTTACTTCACGAGCGACCGCGGCGGCCAGCCCCAGATTTACAAGATGCCGGCCCAGGGCGAAAGCGCGGGAGCGGCACAGCGCGTGACGTTCTCCGGCAACTACAATACGAGCCCGAAGGTCAGCCAGGACGGCAAGCAGCTGGCGTACATCTCTCGCACGGGTGGCGGATTTAAGCTGTACATTCAAGATCTTCAGTCCGGGGTCGCCACGGCGCTCACTGACACGACACATGACGAATCGCCCAGCTTCGCGGCGAACGGTCAGTACATTCTTTACGCCACTCAGGTGAACGGCCGTGGCGTGCTGGCTGCTGTATCGACCGACGGTCGTACGCGGCAAATCCTGTCCGTTCAGGGCGGCACCGTACGCGAGCCGTCCTGGGGTCCTTTCATGCAATAACTTCAGGAGAGAAAAGATGATGTCGAAGAAAGTCCGCCTGGCCTTGGCCGTTTTGATGATCGGTGCGTTGGCAGCGTGCAAGTCCGGTGTCAAGGAAGAAAACGCGAACGCCGGCGCGATGAACACCCAGCCGAACCCGAACGCGGTCGCCCAGGTGAACGTCGATGAGCTGAACAACCCGAACAGCCCGCTCGCCAAGCGCAGCGTCTACTTCGATTTCGACAGCTACGCCGTCAAGGACGACTACCAGTCGCTGCTGCAAGCTCACGCCCAATACCTCAAGACGCACCCGGAACGTCACGTCCTGATCCAGGGCAACACCGACGAGCGCGGCACGAGCGAGTACAACCTGGCGCTGGGCCAGAAGCGTGCTGAAGCGGTCCGTCGCGCCCTCTCGCTGATGGGCGTGCCTGATTCGCAGATGGAAGCTGTCAGCCTCGGTAAGGAAAAGCCGGTCGCAACGGGCCACGACGAAGCATCGTGGGCGCAGAACCGCCGTGCTGACCTCGTGTATCAGTAATTGAGTATTGGATGAAGGGGCGTATGTCGCACCGTTTCTCCCCGCTGCGCGTAGCCGCAGCCGCCTGCGTGGCTGGCGTCGCCTTCGCGGCGCTGCCCGCTCACGCGGGTCTCTTCGACGACGATCAGGCGCGCCAGGCGATTCTCGACCTGCGCGCGAAAACGGACAACCTGTCGACCCAGTTGTCCGCCGCCCAGCGCACGATCCTCGACCAGTCCAACCACATCGACCAGCTCAACCAGCAGGTCGCCACGTTGCGCGGACAGAACGAGGACATGGCGAACCAGTTGGCGACCCTGCAGAAGCAACAGAAGGACTACTACACGGATCTCGACACGCGGCTCAAGAAGTTCGAGCCGCAGCAGGAAACCGTGGACGGCATGCAAGGCACGGTTCAGCCGGGTGAGATGGACGCGTTCAACGCCGCTTCGCAGCAGTTCCGCAACGGCGACTTCAAGAACGCGGCGGCATCGTTCCGTAGCTTCATCGCGAAGTTCCCGCAGAGTCCTTACCAGCCGACCGCGCAGTACTGGCTCGGCAACGCGCTCTATGCGCTGAAGGACTACAAGGGGTCGACCGCGACGTGGCAGAACGTCGTCAACAAATACCCGCAACATCCGCGCGCCCCCGAGGCGCTGCTGGCCATTGCGAACAATCAGATCGAGCAGGGGCAAAAGGCTGCGGCCAAGCGCACGCTCGAGCAGGTCGTTTCGCAATACGGCAACTCGGATGTCGCCCAGACGGCGCAGAGCAAGCTTTCACAGCTCAAATAAGCGCTGCTGGCTGGTTTTGGCGTGACGTGGCGCTGGCTGTATTGCCAATGCCGCGAAATGCGCCTCTCGCATACAGAGAAGGCCCGGGGCACGGTGTGCCCTGGGCTCTTCCATCGGCTTTATGACGGCGAAGGTTGACGCTTTGGCCAGACGCCGCTATAATCCCGCTTCTCTTTTGGGTCGTTAGCTCAGCTGGTAGAGCAGCGGACTTTTAATCCGTTGGTCACAGGTTCGAATCCCGTACGGCCTACCAAAGCATCAAACAAAAAGCCCAGTCTCCGGACTGGGCTTTTTGCTTTGCAGCGTACGGCGCGTGTCCAAGCGGCCTCAAGCAGCTTGAGAGGCTCGACGCGCGAGCATGCACCCAGCATGTATACTCCCTCCTCCCCCGCCGTCCCATCCCCGCTGCACAGGCCACGTCTTCATGAAGTTCACGACCCTTGCCTGCGCCTTGCTCGCGCTTTTCTGGCTCAGTCTGCGCGTTCAGGCGCAAATCCAACCGCAACCCGAAGACTACGAATACCTGCGCCGCATTCGCGTGCCGGACGCCGTCGTCAATTGCGTTGCCGCGCTCGACCAGTGGGTGCATAAAGCGCAGCGCTACGATTCGCTGCTCGTGCCCGATCGGCGCGCGCTCTCGGCGAAGATCGAACAGCCCGCGCCCGCCAATGCCACGCCCATGCCCGCCGCAAGCGACGCGCTCACGCCTGTCACGTCCATCGACACGTTGATCCACCTGCACGCTTTCGCCAAGGTCCGCGGCAAGTACGCCTGGGTTCCCGTGAAGGCCACCTGCGGTATCTGGCATTCGCACGTCGTCGATGTCGCGCTGTCGCCGCGCGGCACGCACGCCACGTCGCCAATCCACTGACGACACTTCGCCATCCTTATCGATTCCAGCAACAAAAAAACCCGCGCGCCAAACAGCGCACGGGCTTCGCATCGAGCGACGCGCGGTCCATGCCGCGCGCGAACTCAGTCTGCCTTGACGCCTTCCACCTGGATCTGCAGCGTCGTAGCCGTCTTGAAGCCATACGATTGGCCCCAGTTCACGCCGTAGTCGGCGCGGTCGAATTGCGCCGATGCGTCCGCGCCGCACACTTCACGCTTGAGCATCGGGTTCTGGAAGCACTTGAACGAATCGATCTTCAGGTTCAGCGGCTTCGTCACGCCATGCAGCGTGAACGTGCCGATCACTTCCACGGGCTTGTCGCCTTCGAAGCGGATCGACGTGCCCTTATAGGTAGCCATCGGGTACTTTGCGGTGTCGAGGAATTCAGCCGAGCTCACGTGCTTGTCGAGCTTCGAGTTGCCCGTATCGATCGACGATGCGTCGATCGTCACGTCCACCGTG